>PLMS01000135.1 GCA_003142575.1 Ignavibacteriota bacterium | reverse complement strand
AGCGCAACCTTGCCAAGGTTGAGGTCGCGGGTCCGAGCCCCGTTTCCCGCTCCAAGCGTATACTGCTTGAATATACCCCGCTGCTTCAGTACCTATCAGGCAGTGGGGTTTTTGTTCTTACATAGATAATGTAAATACTGGCGCCGTACCCAAGTGGTAAGGGAGAGGTCTGCAAAACCTTTATGCGACGGTTCGAATCCGCCCGGCGCCTCAATAAATTGCGAAATGCGGATTGTCAATTACGGATTTTTTTAATAATCCGCAATTCGAAATCAGAAATCCACATTTACCCTGCCGGGATGGCGGAATTGGTAGACGCACAGGACTTAAAATCCTGTGTCCTGCAAAGGGCGTGCGGGTTCAAGTCCCGCTCTCGGCACAAGGTGTTAAAGTATTTCAGATAATTTATCTCTCGATATGATCAAACCGGATCATTCCTTTTCTCCCCACTTCTTTCGTGACATCCATCTAAGGAATTACTTATGAAAGTAACGATTCTTTCGATGTTTACGTTCATCGTGCTAACCGCTTCACAGATTCTCGCGCAATCTATTGATTCCACAAAACCAACATCTGAACAACACCAGAAGTTTGATCCCGCACGTGATGCACAGAAAGATATTCAAGATGCCATTGTGCTGGCGAAGAAATCTAACAAGCGCATTCTTCTTGATATCGGCGGTGAGTGGTGTATCTGGTGTCATCGTCTCGATAGTCTTTTCATTCAGAATGAAGACCTTGAAAACTATCTCAACAAGTATTACGTTGTTGTCAAGATCAATGTAAGCAAGGAGAATGAGAACAAAGTAATTCTTTCGCAGTATCCGAAAATTGCAGGGTATCCGCATATCTTTATTCTCAATAAAAACGGCCAGTTGATACATTCACAGGATACGGGAGAATTGGAATATCCTAAAGACTATCCTTACAAAGGACACGATAAAACAAAAGTCTTTGCGTTTCTGAAGAAGTGGGCAAAATGATTTTTATTCATCGGAGGAATAAACATGACATCGGTTGAGCAACGCAAGATGGCTCAGCGGTTGAAGCACGTGATGACGAAAATGAACTCGGATGAACGACAGTCGTTTGAGATGATACTCAAGAGAGATCATGATGACGAAGAACTTGATTCTCTCACCATGGCGAAGTTGAAGCAGCTCCATGTAAAGTTTTTCCCAAAGAATTCCAAACAAGCCCTTGAAGATAAGTGGAAGAAGTTGACGGGTGAAGAATAATGAAAAAGGAGAAGTATTATGGAATATAGAAAACTTGGTAAAACCGGTCTAAAGATTTCAGAAATTGGTTATGGTGCATGGGGCATCGGAGGAACATTATGGGAAGGGGCGAAGGATAATGAATCAATTCGTGCCTTGCATCGCGCCGTCGATCTTGGGCTGAACTTTATCGATACGGCTTTGGTCTATGGCAATGGGCACTCTGAGAATTTAGTTGGAAAGGTGATGAAGGAGAGGAAGGAACAATTGTACGTTGCATCGAAGATTCCTCCCAAAAACGGAAAGTGGCCGGCGCCGTCGGGAACAAAATTGCGCGATGCATTTCCCTACGATCATATTATCAAATCCACTGAAACCAGTTTGAAAAACCTTCATGTTGATTCCATTGATGTTCAGCAATTTCATGTGTGGGATGACGATTGGACGCCGGACGCTGAATGGCAAGATGCCATCGCCAAGTTAAAGGAACAAGGGAAAATACGATTCTTCGGTATTTCTATTAATGACCACCAGCCGGACAATGCGCTGAAGGTCGGTGCAACGGGATTAGTGGATTCGTTTCAAGTCATATATAACATTTTTGATCAAACCCCGGAGAATAATCTATTCGCACTTTGCCAGAAAAAGAATATCGGAATTATCGTCCGTGTACCGTTGGATGAAGGCGGACTGACAGGGAAGATTACGTCGGAGACAAAATTCCCTGCAGGAGATTTCCGCAATCATTACTTCCACGATGATCGGAAACAACAAGTTGTAGAACGAACCAATGGGCTCACGCAGCTTCTTGGCAAGGAAGCGGCAACAGTACCTGAGTTAGCATTACGTTTTTGCTTACATCATCCTGCTGTATCGACAGTCATCCCTGGAATGCGCAGTGTTGCAAATGTTGAGGCGAATTGCCTATTATCCGATGGAAGAAAGTTGAGCGACAGAATAATTGCGGAGATTCGCAAGCACAAGTGGGAACGAAATTTTTATAAATAGGGAATCAAGCAAAAGGAATAGAGGGAAGAGAAAGTGTTGCATTATTAACTGATGTTATGCAGACTCATAATTTATTACCAATGGAGACAATCATTTTACATAGTTGTCCACCACCCCTTCATCCCCTCCTCGTACGAGGAGGGGAAACCGTCCCGATTTTCAAAATTTTCCATCCACGAATATAGCAGCATCGGGACGGAGGGGTGGTGCTATACTCAAATAACGAACAATAAATACCCCAGAAGAACATCGTGCGCAATATCAGTTATTAAATTATTTTATTCTTAGGAAAACAACCAAAGATTCATTTCCGAATACAATAAAAAGAGGCAATACATGAGAATTATTGCATCGTTACTCTTAGTGCTGTTGATTTCCTGTGTCTCAGAAAAAAAGAAATCGTCGGGTGATATATCTGAAGATGTTGCAGTCATCGAAAGTGAAATTGCTGATTTCCACCAAGCGCTGAAGCGAGCTTATAACGGCATTCCTATGAACACCGATAGCTTGATGGACAATTTCTTTGATAAGGATGTTTATTATGTAACGTATTGGGGGATGACAGAGCCAATCGATTCTACAAAATCGCGATTGCGCCGTGCAATACCTGGAATCAAAGAGTACGAAAACCGTTTGGAAAGCATGAATGTCAAGGTGTATGACGGCGGTGCCTATGCGTTCTTTATTCTCCGGCAGACGTATTCACTCAATGGAATTATGATGGATGAATATCTGCCTACTACCTTCATTCTTGAGCGCCGGAATAATCGATGGATGGTAGTGCACTCTCAGCGTTCAGCAGATTTTCAGACCATTCACCATCTCATGGAAGTGGCGAGACAGCGTGAGGAATCGGTTGGCCAGGATAGTAAGTAAGAAAACGGATTGCGTTAAAAACCCGAAAAGCCCCTTCAACTGAGGGTTGAAGGGGCTTTTCATTTACTTTCATGTTACTACAATTCTTCTGCTGCCGCACGCTGAGACCGGCGAATTGCTTTCGCTTGCTTCATACGTTTCTTGACCGAAGGTTTAGTGAAGAATGCACGCTTCTTTACTTCTTTCAGAATGCCTGATCGTTCATATTTCTTCTTAAAACGTCGTATAGCACGGTCGATTGGTTCATTTTCACCTATAATAATGCCGACCAAGAAATCACCTCCTTCGCTCAGGGTAACAACTACACAATTTGGTTTCTAAATACTTTTTCTGATTATGCCTGGATATTTTCCAGAAGTTTTCGCTCGCCAGTCTTTTCGAATGTAACGACAATCGAATGAATTCCATTCGACATTTTGTCTTTTCGGACGACTTTTCCGACATCATCCCATTCTGAGTGATAAATGTTTTCACCTACCGAGAATATCTTTTCCTTGGCATATGGTGTGCAGAGTTCACGGTTAATGGCAACAGCACGTTTCTTCTTCATCTGACTTGCAGGAGTGAGTGTTAGTAACGCACTGTGTTTGCACTTACCACAGCGGTACCAAACCTTTATAACCTCAGCGTTGATATCCTCAGATGGCTGACCCCCTATGAATTCCATCTTTGTTTCCCGTCGACAGTATGCACATTGGTGCATGATGTATTTTGTCTTTGCCATTTTGATTCCCTATTAACCCTTCTCTTTGGGTTGCATGAGGTTGGCTGATTCAATATGGAGAGAGCAAGAGTAAGCCAACTAATTACTTAAATATACGCAAAATCGACAGGGATGTCAAGCAATGCATAATTTTGATTTTCAGCTTTTTTTTGTTATACTTTACATCAAAATAAGTCACAATTGAGGTGAAAAGCAGCGTTTGGCAGCAGACCGTCAGCACCATAAATCAAAAAAAAACCGATACACGATTGTACTAGTGCCGGATGAAGATGCCAGCAAAGCTAAGAATTTCCAAATAGCTTTATGGCAATTGGCATCAGGATTCGTGCTCTTCGCGGTGTTGGCGGTAATGATCGTGGTGCTCACTTTGACCTATACTCCATTAGGTCAGGTATTCCCATTGTCGAATAAAGGACTTGAAAATAGGTATAGCAAAGAGTTGGTCTCTTTGAACCAACGAATGATGAGTTTGATGGAACAGCTTGTCGAGTTACGAAGTTATAACATCAAACTCCGACGAGCATTTGGTGAGAATATGACGTTGTCTGATTCCGGAGTTGTCAAAGTAACTTCACGAGCTTCTCAGGCAGAAAAGAGTGAAAAGAGTGATTTGATACAGGAAGGACAGATAGCTGCGAGGTCGACCCGATTGATGAATTCAGCACAGCGGATGATTCCAGCCCAGACTGCGAAGTCTGAAACAGACGGGCGAAGTGCAATCTCATTTCCTGCAATTCTTCCGACCGAAGGATATATGACACGTGGATTCGAGCCGGAGTATAACCATTATGGACTGGATATTGCCGGAAAGATAGGCACGCTCATCATTGCAGCCGCAGATGGAAACGTCGTTTTTTCCGGTTGGACATACAACGATGGATATGTAGTCATTATATCGCATGCGAACGGTTTTATGAGTTTCTACAAGCACAATCAAACGTTGTTGAAATCTGCCGGTTCGTTCGTTCGGCGAGGTGAACCGATTGCAACCTTGGGAAATTCTGGAGCCACAAGTTCTGGTCCGCATCTGCATTTTGAAATTTGGAAAGATGGAATTCCAGTGGATCCATCCGTTTATATGATTAATTATTATCTCTAGAGGTGATCTGTGGCTACAAAAATTGACCCTATCAAAGAAATGAATATAATTGGCGCCGGGACAGTGGTGGAAGGCAAAATTCGAAGCCAAGGCAGCGTACGTGTGGATGGGAAATTAGTCGGCGAAGTGACAGCAAGTGAATCGCTTGCCGTAGGTGTTACCGGCGAGATCGATGGGAATGTTACTGCGAAAAATGTCACTATTGGTGGAAAAGTGCGCGGTACGATCAATGTTGCAGAAAAAATTGTATTCGAAGGAAAATCAGTCGTCCGTGCCGATATCCATGCCACTCGTCTTGTCATTGACGAGGGGTCGATTTTCGACGGTAAGATTTCTATGACCGATAGAACCTCGACGTATGAAGTGAAACACTGATAGGAATAAAATCGGAGACCAAGCATACGAGATGAACTCAGAATCTCCGAATAGCGGAACGCAAGACAAAAAAAAAGTTGAAATCCAAGGAACGTATCGTGAGTATGGACCGTACCTGACACTAGGATTTCAATTAGCAGCAGCGATCATTGTCTTCTTTTTTCTTGGTGATTGGGTTGATAAACGATACGGAATTGCACCGATCGGGAAGTTAGTGGGAACATCGATAGGAATGGTTGGAGGATTTGTAAAATTTTTTAAATCGGTTGCTTCAATGATTGCGGATGAAAAACGAAATCGAATGAGTGAGAAGCGTGAAAATTGATTGGTCATTTCTACGATTAGTATTGTTCTGTTTCATGTGTACGGCAGCGCTCACCTATTATCCGATTTCGGAGTTTGCAACGAGAGAAGTCATGCACAGTATTATTGCGGGCAGCATTATGAGTCTTGCGAATTTATTGTTGGGATATTTGGCAATTGAAGCATCGTTCGAGCGATCACATACAACATTTCTGAAATATGTGTTAGGTGGAATGGTCGGACGATTGATGCTGATGTGGGGAGCATTTTTGCTGCTCATTCGAGTATTCGGCTTCCATCCTGCATCGTTAATGCTGACATTGCTGTTTTTCTATGTGATGAATTTGGGATTAGAAATTTATTATCTTCAGAAAAGAGTTTCTACAAAAAAATAGATTGAGAAAGTATTGATCTTCGAGAATCCAATAGTGCAAGATACTCTTCAGCATGTTGCTACGTCTGTAGCCGATAGTGTCAAACAAGTTATAAGTTATGGAGCATCCGGACATGGTGAGAAATTCAATTTTCAGCATCTTCTCGATCATGTCAAGGACTCGCGTACGATTGAGCTTCCTTTCCTTCATTTAGAGTTGCCGCAATTTCCACCTCTGCATATAGGCGGATTCATGCTTGATCTTTCACCGACGAAACATGTTTTTTTTCTACTGCTTTGTGCTCTTCTTCTCATTGTTGGAGCCATCTCTACGTCTCGTGCATATCGAAAAACTTTCGTACCACACGGGTTCGTAAACCTCATTGAAATGCTGGTAGTATTTATTCGTGATGAAGTTGTTCTCCCTAATATGGGATCAGAAGGTATGAAGTATATTCCCTATCTTCTCACAACATTTTTCTATATTCTCTTCATGAATCTGATTGGATTAGTACCGTACGGTGCGTCCGCAACCGGGAATATAATGGTCACGGCAGGATTGGCAACGGTTGCTTTTTTTATGATTCAGATTTCAGCTATCCAAGCACAGGGTTTAAAAAATTACCTTATGCATCTGACAGGAGGTGTGCACTGGGGTTTATGGATTATTATGATTCCAATCGAGATTTTGGGACTCTTCACAAAGCCATTTGCACTTTGTATTCGTCTTTTTGCAAATATGAGTGCAGGTCATATTGTCATTCTATCGCTTATCGGCTTCATTTTTATGTTTCAATCGATTGCGGTAGCCCCGGTTTCAGTTTTGTTTGCATTATTCATTAATATGTTGGAGTTGTTTGTAGCTGTTTTGCAGGCATACATATTTACCATGCTGACTGCAGTGTTTATGGGATTTGGAGTACAGGCAGCACATGAAAGTCATGAAGGAAATCATTAGATATTATTAGATCACGCAAATAACACATTCATTTCAATTACAGGAGAATTCTAAAATGGGAATAAACGCTATTGCACATCTCGCTGCCGGTTTAGGCGCAGGACTTATTATTCTTGGTGCATCGTATGGTATCGGTAAACTTGCTGCCGCCACAATGGAAGCAAGTGGTCGTCAACCTGAAGTTGCTCCGCAAGTTCGGACTGCCATGATTATTTCTGCAGCGCTTATCGAAGGCGTAACGTTTTTTGCGCTCGTCATTTGTATGTTGCTCGCAATTAAATCATAATTTGAGGTTGAGTACATGATAGAGATCAATCCAGGTCTGATGATTTGGACCATCGTTACATTTATCTGTCTGTCCGTCGTTCTGGCGAAGTTTGCTTGGAAGCCAATGCTGAAGGCGCTCAGTGACCGTGAGGAAAAAATTCACGGTGCACTTGAAGAAGCGGATCGTGCTCGGACCGAAGCAGCGGAAATGCTGAAGCAAAACGAAAAGAATCTTGCCCGTGCGGAAGAAGAATACCAGAAAATGATCCGCGAAGGTAAAGCGTTTGCCGAAAAGTTAAAGGAAGAAATTGTAACGAAGGCAAAACAACAAGCTCAACAAGAATTGAAACTGGCGACGGAAGAAATCCAACGCAATGTGGAAGCAGCGAAACTGCAGCTTCGTGCAGAAGTCGCTGACCTTGCAATCAAAGCGACAGAAAAAATTCTCGAAGAAACGCTCGACGAGAAAAAGCAGAAGCAACTCATAGATTCTGTGATGAATCAGCTTCCAAAGAACTAAGAGATTATGAGTAATCTGCGAACAGCAAATCGCTATGCCGAAGCGTTGATGATCACCGCTGAAGAATTGCATGTACTTAAGGATGTGAGTGATGATTTCATCGTTCTCCAGCGGATTATCAATGAGTCGCACGAGTTCCAACTGTTCTTGAAGAGTCCTATCCTAAAGAAGGAAAAGAAACAGCAGGTGTTTGAAACGACGTTTGGCAAGGCGATTCAACCGCTCATGCTAAAATTTTTATCTCTCCTTGTTGAAAAGAGACGAGAGGATATTCTTTTGAGCATCATCGGGGCCTTTTTTCGTCTACAGGATGAGACATTAGGAATCGTCAATGTGCACGTGAAGGCAGCAGCAGAATTATCGGCACAGCAAATAGCACAGCTTGAGCAGCGATTTGAAGCGTACTCGAAGAAGAAAGTTCGCGTCGATGTAAGCTTGGATCCAAAATTAATTGGCGGCTTCATAGCTCGTATCGGAGATACGATGTTTGATGGCAGCGTGAAGCGCCAGCTTGAACTTCTTCGCAAGAGGTTTGCGGAGGAGATTACAGTGGCATAGTCTCCGGAAAGTATCTTATTAAATAATATTTGTTCAATATCCTCCAGCCGGATTTATGCTGGAGAAGCATAGAGGAAGAAAATGTCAGAAGTACGACCAGATGAAGTATCGGCAATATTGCGAAAGCAGCTTTCCGGTTTTGAAAAGGAAGTAGATGTATATGATGTCGGAACCGTNNTCGCACGCGTTTATGGTCTCTCGAAAGTTATGGCGAGCGAGTTGGTGGAATTCCCCGGCGATGTGTTCGGTATGACGTTGAATCTCGAAGAAGACAATGTCGGATGCGTGATCTTTGGTGATTCCACGCATATCAAAGAAGGCGACACCGTGAAGCGAACGGGTCGTGTTGCATCCATGCCCGCGGGTGAACAGATGCTTGGGCGCGTGATGACACCACTTGGCCAGCCGCTGGATGGAAAGGGGCCGATCAAGACTAATTCCTTCCTTCCGTTGGAACGCAAGGCGCTCGGCGTTGTTGCTCGAAGTCCTGTGAAAGAACCTTTGCAAACCGGAATCAAACCGGTGGATGGCATGATCCCGATTGGACGCGGACAGCGAGAGTTGATTATTGGTGACCGCCAAACCGGGAAAACCGCAATTGCGATTGATACCATTATCAATCAAAAATATACACATACAGAGAAGGCAAAGAAAGAAGGCATCAAGCCAGTGTATTGCATTTATGTCGCCATCGGTCAAAAGGGATCGACGGTTGCTCAGGTGGTAGCAACACTAGAAGAATATAGTGCGATGGAATATACGACAGTAATTCATGCATCTGCAAGCGATTCTGCACCGTTGCAGTTCATCGCTCCCTATGCAGGTGCCACGCTGGGAGAATATTTTCGCGATTCCAGTCGTCATGCACTTGTGATCTACGATGACTTATCAAAGCATGCACAAGCGTATCGCCAGATGTCGTTACTTCTGCGCAGACCTCCGGGACGTGAAGCGTATCCTGGTGATGTGTTCTATCTGCACTCACGTTTATTAGAGCGAGCATCAAAGCTTAATGATGAACTTGGTGGTGGAAGTCTTACTGCATTACCGATTATCGAAACGCAAGCAGGTGACGTTTCCGCATATATACCAACCAATGTCATTTCTATTACTGATGGACAGATTTATCTTGAACCCAGTTTGTTCAATGCCGGAGTTCGTCCTGCAATCAATGTTGGTATCTCGGTATCACGTGTCGGCGGAAACGCACAGATCAAGGCAATGAAGCAAGTAGCGGGACGTCTGCGCATGGATCTTGCTCAGTATCGTGAGTTGGAAGCGTTTTCGAAATTCGGTTCTGATCTTGATAAATCGACTCAGCAAGCATTACGCCGTGGTTCTCATCTTGTTGAGTTGCTCAAACAAAATCAATATGTTCCGATGCCGGTTGAGAAACAGGTGGCGAGTATGTTTACCGGCACGAATGGATATTTGGATGAACTACCGCTTCAAGATGTTCAGCGATTTGAGCAGGAATTTCTTGAGATGATGGACATGAAATATTCAGATGTTCTTGGAACAATCGCTGAGACGAAAGAACTTTCTAAAGAAACAGAAACGAGGCTTCATGCTATTGCGAAAGAATTCGTTCAGAAGTTTAAAGGAACGGTGAAGTAATCTGTGGCAACACTTCGAGAAATACGGCGCCGGGTCACAAGCGTTAAAAGCACACAGAAAATTACCAAAGCGATGAAAATGGTCGCAGCGGCAAAGCTTCGTCGCGCTCAAGAGGCGCTTGTTTCAACACGTCCGTATGCACGCAAAATGAACGAGCTCCTTCGCCGTTTGGTAACCAAAATTGATCTCTCAATTCATCCCTTGCTGAAAGAACGTGAAGTCAAACGTGTGCTGCTCGTTGTTGTATCGGGAGATAGGGGCATGTGCGGTGCCTTCAATGGCAACGTTATCAAAGCTGCTACCGATCATATGAATACACATTATAAACATTTGCTGAAGGAACCCGATGGTGTTCGGATCGTGACGGTGGGGAAAAAATCAACGGATTTCTTCTCGAAACGGAATTACACTCTCTATGCGAAACACGTCGGTATTTTTGGGGGTCTCCACTTCGGTCATGCACGAACCATCATTCAGCAGATAGTGGATCAGTACCTCAAAGGTGAGTACGACAAAGTGGAAGTTGTCTACAACGAATTCAAGTCGGTCATCCAACAGCGGATTGTTGTTGAGCAAGTTTTGCCGATTCCCTCGGAGCAAATTCAAGAGACGAAGGATCTTCACGCGCTTGCTCAGGTCGACTATATTTATGAGCCGTCCATCAGCGATATTGTCAATGTACTGTTGCCCATACACCTGAACTTCCAAATGTGGCGCATTTTGCTGGAGTCCAGTACGGCAGAGGAAGGCGCCCGAATGACAGCGATGAGTAACGCAACGGAAAATGCGAAAGAGCTTATCCGTGATTTGACGTTATCGTACAACAAGGAACGGCAAGCAAGCATTACGAAAGAACTGCTCGAAATCGTTAGCGGGGCAGAAGCGTTGAAGAAAGCAAGTTAAAAACGCAGTAACAATCTTCATTCAAAAAACCACTGTGAGAAATTGAGAAGCGGCTATTGAAGGAGGATTGAAAAAGATTCAATGTGTAAGGTACCATTGAGCCGTTACTTTGTCGGAGAAAAACAATGGCAGTCACACCACAACAACCCATACCGTCGCGTCAGACACCTGGACAGCCGGGGCAAGTTACGCAGCGGATTGCTCTCGAACAGCTTGATGTAAAATCCCTCTCGAAAGACAAAATTCGAGAGTTATTTCGCATGGGCAAGCTGCCCACAGCGGATCAAATCGTTGAGGAAATCTTATTCCGAGCTATTCAAAGCGGTGCAACAGACATTCATTTCGAGCCGATTGAGGGTGAACTCCAGATCCGACTGGGGCATGAAGGAACATTGAAGAGACTTGTCTCTCTTTCCCCCGATATGAATGAACCCGTTATCAGTATTTTGAAAACAAAAGCAACTCTGAATCAATTTGAGAAAAAGAAACCACAGGAAGGACGGTTCTCTTCGGTGTATGGAAATGAGCCGTTCGATTTTCGCCTTAATGTAATTCCCGTGCTTTCGGGCGAACGATGTTTGGTACGATTGTGGAGGAAGACAGCGACCATCTCTCGGCTTGACGAACTTGGATATGGCAAAGAAAATCTTGATAGGTTGCGAACATTGCTCCGAAGTCCTCGTGGATTGGTTTTAGTCACTGGACCGTCTGCGAGCGGTAAATCAACAACCGTCTATGCCTCGGTAAACCATGTCCAGACCCCGGAAAAATGTGTTATCACCGTTGAAGACCCGGTAGAGTTTCGTTTGCCATATGCCAGTCAAGTGCACTTGCCGGCTGATAAATCATTTAACTTTATTGATGCACTCAGGGCGATTCTCCGGCAGAATCCCAACGTCATTATGATTGGTGAAATACGTGATGCGGAAACCGGTATTGTGGCTGCTGAAGCCGCGTTGACCGGTAATCTGGTGCTCAGTACCATGCTTGCCGATGATGCAATTGGTGCTATTCATCGCCTTTACAATCTTGGTATTCCCCCCTACTGGCTCGCATCATCACTGGCTGGAATTGTTTATCAACTTTTGATCCGAAAAATCTGTCTCAATTGTAAGGAAGAATATCAGCTTTCACCCGATGAACTTCAAATGGTCGGTGCACCAATGGAGTCATCTGATCTCAAACTCTTCCGCGGTCGTGGTTGTCAGAATTGTTTCGGTACCGGCTATAAAGGCCGCGTCGCCATCAGCGAAATTGTTACGCTTAGCCCGGTATTACGCGATTTGATCATCAATAAGGAATCGATTCTGAAGATGCGTCAAGAGGCCGTCAATTGCGGATTCCAGGAAATTCGGCAGGATGCTGTCCGTAAGGCGCTCACCGGCGTGACAACACTGCAAGAAGTTGTACGCGTGCTCGGTTGATGATTTGTTCTTATTCTTTTTATTTATCAAAAGTGTATTCTTATTTAAGGAATAGGAATAGTAGAAAGATTTTCTTGACATTATTCCAAGAATCCTGTATCATTCTCCTGTAGTTCTTTTATGCCGTTTCGACGCCAGATGATACTTCCGGGGCGCGGCAGAGATATAAAGAAAATTGTTTACAATTTTGCAGAGGGGCTATATGCAGTCATCTACTCTTTTAATTCTACGCAGACTTTCCGTTCTTGCAATTCTCTTCCTGTTTTCCACCGCCATGCTTACCGCGCAGATTAAAATTAAATCGCGGGTGGAAATAAAACCGACAAATATCAAGCAATTGAATAAAGCAGCCTCTTCTACAATTCAACCGGGAACTCTCTTAATTGATTCAGATGTCCAGGGATATTTGTGGGGAGCCTGTATATATTATTTTGAAGTGAATGGAATCTATTTTGGTTCCACCACACCCGTAGCACGATTTTCACAACTTCTTCCATGTGGTCCGATGAATGAATTTGGTCGATTTCCCGCTGGAACCCTTATTACCCCGCGCGTAAGTTTTTTCACGGAAACGACATCTGGATATCCAGACCCTGATCTTATCCAGGAACCCTGTGCGACTGAAACCCTTACTTTTCTTATGAATCCAGAAACCGGTGGGTATGAACCAGGGGGCTATGTATCAATGAGCATAGGATGTCTTTTTAATCATTTTGATGGTACATTTTCAAAGGGTCAAATAGAAGCGGGTGAGACAGCCATATTAAACTTGGCGCCGATAGGAAACGATGGCGGATCCGTGGGATTAATCGATGATGTGCCGATTTATATATTTGCTGATACAATGATTCAATTTGTCGACCCTGATGGAGTTGGTGGATCGAATTATTTAGGTGGATCAAAGATGTATACTTATCGATGGGGAAAAGCAAAAAATGGGATACAAGTTATTGGTAATGAAATATATGGGGACGGGGGATATTATGAAGAGGATGTGGGGTTTGGACTTAATCGTCCAGTAACGAGTACATCAATATTAGTGCATACCGTACAATTGTGTCCTAAGCTGAAGCTATCAAAAAATAAAATTAACCCGGGTGATACCGTTGCAATCAATATCATATGCATTAAGCCGGATGGAACGCCCGTATCGAATCCACCGGATCAGTATTTTATTCTTCAAATGGATGCAGATTGGCAGTATGGAAGACTACATTGCATCTCAAACAACGAGGAAGGTTTGTATCTCTATGGACAGCAGCCGTTTGAATTTATAGCCGCCGACAGTATCAATGTGGATTCAATTGTCGTTAACATTATTGCCTCTTCTGAAGGCAGTGGTGGCGGCGGACTTCCATGTTCGGTCAATGGCGGGCAAGGAAAAGATACACTACAGAGACATGCAGTGTTGATGTCGGAGAAACAGACAAATTCACTTGGGAAAAATGCTGTTTTAAAAATAGATGGAACAACAAATGTTCTCATTTCGCCGCAAGCGTCTATTACGAAAAAGTTAACGGAACAAAACACTATGCTTGCACAAAAGGCTGCAAAGAAGCAAGCATTGATGAACGCTATTACAGAAGCGATTAAAACTCAGAACGCAGGGAAAGGCGATGCAGCCTCGGCTAAACAGTTGAATGCAATGATACTGGATTTGGCAGAAGGTTCTTCATGTTGTGATACTGCTAAAGTGACAATAAAGAAACCAAAGTTAACAATTGTCGAACATTCTCCATGGACTCTTTGGCCATATTTACCTCCACAGAATAATACGCCTCATAATCGCGGCGCAGACAGGCCAGGTTATAATCCTAAAAGGACGTTCACTATTCAACTTCTCAAAGGAGATGGGACCCCCTATCCAAATCAACAAATAAGTATTTTTACAAAATATAAAGAGGGCTCAGGAGGACATCGTCATACCGGATGGGCAGATACAGGTGGACATATACACGCTGTGAAAGCATTACCACAAGATACTCTTCAAGGAAAGTTTTATTATAAAGGAGGAAAGGTTGGTCAAAATCCTCTCACAGTTACAACAGAGACAGACGGCACAGCAAAAATAGATTCTTTTATTGCTTCACAGGCATCAGGTAATTTTTTAGTTACCGCAAGAATGGCACGTGATACTACAATTATGGATACGGTGAACCTGCAGGTAAAAGTTGATGGCCTCGTCCAGTTCGGAATAGGAAGTTATTGGGGATTAACAGGCACCACTTCTAAGATGGGCATAAATCACAAGAGCAACCATTGGTGCACTCAAAAAATGAAAGATAGTTTGACTGCTGCAATAAAGGATTTTTATAATTGGAGTGGAACTGAAATAGGTGGAGATCAATATATAAAACTTGGCATAGACGATATGTGTTTAGAGTGGGGTGGAGCATTTGATTTTCCCGGTTTATGGAATTTTAATAACGATCATTCATTTCATCGCGTTGGGCTGAGCGTTGATATTGATAATACTCAGGATGGGGATCTTCGATATAAAAATGGGACATTAACAAGAAAAGGAAAGAAATTAAGAGAGTATATGGAGAAGTATGGTGGGCAAAAATACAACTTGGAAAAGCCAATTCATTTTGGTTTCGATAACCAAAATTAAAGGTATAACCATGAAAAAAGTTCTACTATTTACATTTTTAGGATGTATTAGTCTTTTGCACGGACAAAGGCTTCCTTATCCTTTCCTTTATCACGTTACTTCAAGATGTAATGTCACTTATAGCAAAATTAATGAACTTTATAACTATAATTATATTGTAATAAACGATACAACAAATAAAGGCACTATTACAGAAATTGACTTAGATATATCACGTGGGCCAATTTCTGTAAACTACGATACTTTAGGATTGACCTTTTATTCAAAACTTTCAGAATTATATTTTCGTAGATATTATCCAAGGTTGGTGAATAGAATAGTTCCTGTTGGCTTTCCTACGTTCCCTAAAAAAGGATGGTTTGCAATTGTTGGTAACAATCCAGAAACTGGCATATTAACCGATTCACTTGGAATAGTTCCGGGTCAAACAGTTAATAGAATAATTCTTACAAGTAAGGCATTGCCGGGGATAAGAAATATTCGTTTTGTGCCAGATTTCTGGGATGACTATTATTTCCAATATGATGATACTACTAATACCGATGATATTGATTCTGTTCGTCACGTCATAAATTATTATGGTAACACAGTCGGTCCAACCGCTCCTCCAATAAATTTTATACCAACAGTATGGTGTGGCACACTCACTAATTATACTACGCAATCCCGCTCATTAGGCTGGATAAAAGATGATGCAACAGAGAATAAATATCTCAGTTACTTTGCATCGGCAAAAACAAAACTTCTGCAGCAGGATAACGTTGGAGCCAGAAATGTTCTCCTTCAAGTTCTTAAAGATATTGATATAGATAGCACTGCAAACCTTACTAATGAAGCATACGCACTCATTTGCTACAACACAAAGTATTTGTTGGCTCATTTTGGATTTAATGGAGGAAGATAATATGAAAAAAACAATGAGAACAATCATTTTGATAGTAACGGTTATTTGGTCTTTACCTTGCTATTCACAATCACCTGTTTATCCGTATCTATACAAGGTTCAAGTTGCCTTGGCAGTTTCATTTGATTCTTCAAACAATATGTTTTTTTTCTCATACAAACTATTCAATGATCAGAATAATAATGGAAACATTGATAAATTTGAAATTGATATTTCACGTGCCAACAATACGATCAGTTTAGATACTATTGGACTTCGCTTTGCTGGAAGTGGTTTCTTGGAACGTATGTTTAGACAAGATTTTCCGCCGAGACAACAAAGAGTGGTTCCTGTTGGATTTCCAAGTGTGCCAAACAAGGAATGGGATGGTATGCTGACTAATCAACTAACAGCATCTTTTTTTGCAGATTCACTTGAAATTCAGCCTGGTAATAGTGTTGAAGGGATTGTTATAATGAGTAAAGGACTTCCAGGAGTTAAAAAATGTACCGTATATCCTGACTTTGAAGATGATCTTTTATTTCCTGATCCTAATGATACTACAGTGCATTATTATGTACCACCGGAGGACTCTATCCGAGCAGTCGTAAATTTTTATGGTTACACTGTCGGTCCCACTGCTCCTCCAATAAATTTTATACCAACAGTATGGTTTGACACACTCACTAATTATACTACGCAGTCCCGCATAATGGGCTGGATAAAAGACGATGCGACAGAGAATAAATATCTCGGTTACTTTGCTTCGGCGAAAACAAAACTCGTGCAACAGGATAACGTTGGAGCCAGAAATGTTCTCCTTCAAGTTCTTAAAGATATTGATATCGATAGCACTGTGAACCTTACCAGCGAAGCATACGCGCTCATTTGCTACAACACAAAGTATTTGTTGGCTCAAATGCCCATTTTGATCGTCAAGCTTGTCAACAGCACAGGATCTTTGCTTACAACCGGTACACTCCAATATAAAGATAGCACTTGGGAAAATGCCACGAACAACAACGACGGCACATTTACAATCAATACGACCAAGAAAAAACTCTCTTTGCGTATGACGTATGCATACGGTACACAAACAAAATCGAATGTCACAATTGGAAGCGATACAATTATCTTCCAAACAAAAAATGTTTCAGTAAATCTGCAAAACAGCACAGGCGCTCCTTTGGATACGGGCATTGTACAGTATAACTCCGG
>PLMS01000089.1 GCA_003142575.1 Ignavibacteriota bacterium | reverse complement strand
ATAACTAATAATGAACGATACAACCAGATTATAGATATCTGGACTCATACCAATTCAAAAGTTACTCAGGCATTGATAGATAGTCTGTCAAAAGATAATGATGGTTTCAACCCGGTATTTATGATGCTTGATTCAGGCGCTCGTGGTTCAAAGGAACAGATTAGGCAGCTATGCGGAATGAGAGGTTTGATGGCTAAGCCCCAAAAATCAGGCGCGGGTGGAGGTGAGATTATTGAGAACCCAATTCTTTCGAATTTCAAAGAAGGCCTATCCCATCTAGAATACTTTATTTCAACACATGGCGCACGTAAAGGTCTTGCCGATACCGCATTGAAAACAGCCGATGCCGGGTACCTCACGCGCCGACTCGTTGACGTTGCACAAGATGCAATCATTGGTGAAATCGACTGTGGAACGATCAAAGGTGTATCAACCAGCGCATTGAAAGAGGCTGAAGATATTAAGGAACCATTGACTGAGCGTATTCTCGGTCGCGTCTCCCTCCAAGATATTATCGATCCAATTTCAAATGATGTGATTGTCCATGGTGGTGAGCTTATCGACGAGGAAAAGGCGCAGCAGATTTCTGAAACATCTATCGAGACGGTCATTATTCGTTCAGTACTCACATGCGACTCTCGCCGCGGTGTTTGCGCAAAATGTTATGGCCGCGATCTTACGACGGGAAATCTCGTAGAGCCGGGTATGGCGGTTGGTGTTATTGCCGCACAATCGATTGGAGAGCCCGGTACACAATTGACATTGCGTACGTTCCATACAGGCGGAACGGCAAGTCTTATTGCTGCACAATCACAAGTCGTTTCTAAATTTGATGGGCGCATCAAATACGCCGGTATCAAATTCATCGAGATCACAAAGGAAGGTGATAACCGGTTGATGGTTTCCGGGCGAAGCGGTGTCATTAACGTGTTAGATAACGACAATCGAATTCTCACAAAATATGATGTACCATATGGTGCAACCTTATTGGTTCGAGATGATGCAAAGGTTGCAAAAGGCGAACTTGTCTATGAATGGGATCCATACAACGCGGTGATCGTTTCTGAACATAGCGGCACAATTCAATATGTCGATATGAAGGAGAAAGTAACCTATCGAGAAGAGCCGGATGAGCAAACTGGTCACATTCAAAAAGTGGTCATCGATAGCCGTGAGAAAACTCTTATTCCAGTTATTGCAATCGTCAACAAGAAGGGTCAGAAAGTTGCATCGTATCCTATTCCGACGCGTGCGCATCTCAATGTCGATGATGGAGAGGAAATCCATGCTGGTTCAATTTTAGTCAAGATCCCACGTGATATTGGCAAGACACGTGACATCACCGGTGGTTTGCCCCGAGTAACGGAACTCTTCGAAGCACGGCACCCATCCGATCCGGCAGTCGTTGGTGAAATCGATGGAACAGTTTCTCTTGGTCAACCGAAGCGCGGTTCGCGAGAAGTGTTCATCGAGAGTGCGGATGGTAAGGACAAACGCACATATCTCGTTCCGCTTGGCAAACATCTTCTGGTTCAGGAAGGTGATTTGATTCGGGCAGGCGAACGCATGTCGGCGGGCTCGATTGATCCCCATGATGTTCTCCGCATTAAAGGAACCACTGCAGTGCAGGAATACCTGGTGAACGAAATTCAAGAAGTGTATAGGATGCAGGGCGTTAAAATTAATGACAAACACATTGAAGTCATCGTGCGGCAAATGATGCAGAAGGTTCGAATTGCAGATCAGGGCGACACAAAGTACCTCGAAGGTGATCACGCTGACAAGAACCAGTTGCATGACGAGAATGATGGTCTCGTAGACAAAATCGTTATCGTCAACAAGGGCGATGCAAAACTGAAAAACGGTCAATTAATATCCAAGAAGAATGTGCGTGAAACAAATACCGACCTCAAGAAGAGATCTAAAAAGGTTGTTGATTTCCGCGATGCTTTACAGGCCACATCAGATCCTATACTTTTAGGCATCACTCAGGCATCTCTTACAACGGATAGCTGGATCTCTGCGGCTTCGTTCCAGGAAACCACAAAGGTATTGACTGATGCAGCCATTGCAGGAAAGATCGATCACCTCCTTGGTCTGAAGGAAAATGTCATTATGGGCCACCTTATTCCAGCAGGAACAGGGCAGAAGAAGTTCAAGGATATTATTGTCACAGCCCCTGAACCGATGCTACCTGGTGCGATAGAGGAGGTTACCGAAGAAGCAAACATTTCAGAAGTTGAAACGAGGAAACCGAAACGAAAGATCAAGGTTATAGAGTAGTTTTTTATTGTCTTGAGATTTTTTTGCATTGACTTCTAAATCAAAAAACATTATATTAAATAACTTGTACTTCATGTTGAAGTAGAAAATTTGGAGAGTGTAGAGTTGCCGACGGTCAATCAGCTTGTTAAAGCAAGTCGAGAAAAGGTGTTGTGGAAAAGTAAGTCACCGGCTCTCGATGGCAATCCTCAGAAAAGAGGAGTTTGCACGCGTGTGTATACTACAACTCCCAAAAAGCCTAATTCGGCATTACGTAAAGTTGCACGTGTTCGTCTGACGAATGGAATTGAAGTTACTGCATATATTCCCGGTGAAGGGCATAATCTTCAAGAGCATTCTATCGTCCTTATTCGAGGCGGAAGAGTTAAGGATTTACCTGGTGTGCGTTATCATATTATTCGTGGCACGTTAGATACTCAGGGCGTGCAAGATCGAAAACAAGGACGTTCAAAATACGGAGCTAAGAAGCCAAAGCAGCAAGCTTGATTATCGATGAGAAAAAAAAGAGCCATACGTCGGCGTGTGACGCCGGATCCAAAGTTCGGTGATGAACTTATTTCCCGCTTTGTCAATAGTGTATTACAAGATGGGAAAAAGAATATAGCCCGTACTATCGTCTACAGCGCCCTAGAACAAATAGGGCAAAAAACAGATAAGAATCCGTTAGATATATTCAAGAAGGCAGTGGACAATGCTTCTCCACTGATTGAAGTAAGAGCACGAAGAGTTGGCGGTGCGACCTATCAGGTGCCTACAGAAGTTCGTCTCGAGCGACGAACCGCTCTCGCAATTCGTTGGCTGATCAATTACGCCCAAGAACGCTCGGATAAATCGATGTCGCAAAAGCTCGCGGCAGAATTACTTGCTGCGTCTTCTGGTGAAGGCGGTGCGGTGAAGAAAAAAGATGATGTACACCGTATGGCTGAAGCTAATAAAGCTTTCGCACATTTCAGGTGGTAGTGTTTTAGTGTTTCATTATTTCATGTAACCTCTATGGTCGGCAAATGCTGATTCTATAGGTTGGAGTATGTAATAATTTATGCCTCGTGAGTATTCTTTAGAAAAAACTAGAAACATCGGTATTATGGCGCACATTGATGCCGGTAAGACGACTACAACGGAGCGTATTCTGTTTTATACGGGCCGTTTGCATCGTCTTGGTGAAGTTCATGACGGCGCTGCAACTATGGATTGGATGGAGCAAGAAAAGGAACGCGGTATAACGATCACTAGTGCTGCAACGACATGTTTCTGGCGCCAGCATCTCATCAATATTATTGATACTCCAGGTCACGTTGATTTTACAATTGAAGTCGAGCGTTCGCTTCGCGTGCTCGATGGCGCTGTTGCTTTGTTCTGTTCGGTTGGTGGTGTGGAACCGCAATCCGAAACAGTGTGGCGGCAGGCTGATAAATATGGTGTGCCCCGCATCGCATTCGTGAATAAGATGGATCGTGCAGGAGCAGATTTCCTTGGCGTAGTGGATATGATGAAGACTCGTCTGAAGGCAAATGCTGTCCCGATACAATTACCGGTTGGTGAAGGCGACATGTTTGCAGGCATCATAGATTTAATCTCGATGAAGGCTCGCATGTATCATGAAGACACACAGGGTGCAACCTGGGATGAAATTGAGATACCAGAAAAATTGCGACCGAGAGCAAATGAATATCGAATCAAGATGCTTGAGGCGGTTGCCGATGAAGATGATACGCTGCTTAAAAACTATCTTGAAGGAAAAGAAATTTCACCCGAGGAAGTTCGACGGGTATTAAGACGTTCTACAATAAAAGGTAGCATCATTCCTGTCCTTTGCGGTTCTTCATTCAAAAACAAAGGTGTTCAGGATTTGATGGACGCAGTTGTCGATTTATTACCGTCTCCTTTAGATATCAATACTGGAGAAATTCATGGTCACCATCCGCACCGGCATGATGATGTTGTAAGGCAGGTAAGTGATACAGAAAAATTTACGGCGTTGGCATTTAAGATTATGAGCGATCCTTTTGTCGGGCGATTAACCTATTTTCGAGTCTATGCCGGAACGCTGTCTGCGGGTTCGTATGTCTACAATGTGGTCTCTGATAGGAAGGAACGAATTGCGCGTATTCTTCGGATGCATGCGAATCACCGTGAAGAAATCCAGGAAGCATATGCGGGTGATATTGTTGCTGCCATTGGATTGAAAAGTACCCGTACCGGTGATACACTGGCAACCGAAGATGATCCCATCGTGCTCGAACGGATGGAGTTTCCTAAACCGGTTATCGATGTTGCAATCGAACCGAAGACGAAAGTGGATTTGGAAAAAATGGGTGAGGCAATGCAGCGTCTTGCTGAAGAAGATCCAACATTTCGTATCTCAACGAACGAAGAAACAGGACAGACAATTATTAGCGGTATGGGTGAGTTACATCTCGAAATTATTATTGACCGGATGAAACGTGAATTTAAGGTCGAGGCGAATGTCGGCAAACCGCAAGTTGCATATAAAGAAACGATCACCAAGAAGGTGACGGCAGAAGGCAAGTTTATTCGTCAGTCGGGTGGACGCGGTCAATTCGGACATGTCTGGATCGATGTTGAGCCGAATGAAAAAGGCAAGGGTTTCGAATTTGAGAACGATATTGTTGGCGGCTCGGTGCCGAAAGAATATATCAAACCGATTGAGCAGGGGATTATTGAAGCGATGCGTAATGGCGTCCTTGCAGGCTATCCCGTAGAAGATGTTAAGATTAGATTGTTTGATGGATCGTTCCATGCGGTCGATTCATCGGAAATGGCATTTAAGATTGCAGGCTCTATGGCATTCCAAGAGGGAGCGAAAAAAGCTGGACCCGTTCTTCTCGAACCTGTGATGGCAGTAGAAGTCGTGACCCCAGAAGAATATCTTGGTGATGTCATGGGAGATCTCAATTCGCGCCGCGGCAAGATTGAAGGAATGGGATCTCGAAAGGATGCCCAAGTAGTGACGGCACATGTACCGCTTTCAGAGATGTTTGGATATGCAACACAAGTGCGTTCGATGACACAGGGACGCGCTCTCTACACAATGCAATTTTCACATTACGAACCAGTGCCGAAGAGTATTGCGGAACAGATTGTTGAAAAGGTTCGCGGTAAAAGTAACGTAGCTGCATAAGGTTCTTTTAATTGAATGAGTAATTATATCTAATTTAAAGGAGATCACCACATGGCAAAGGAAAAATTTGACCGCAGTAAGCCGCACGTAAATGTCGGCACGATCGGCCACGTTGACCACGGAAAGACCACTTTGACGGCTGCTATCACTATGGTGCTTGCTAAGAAGGGTCTCTCTGCAATTCGTACGTTCGATTCAATTGACAACGCTCCAGAAGAAAAAGCGCGTGGTATAACGATTAATACCGCACACGTTGAGTATTCCACCGAAAAGCGTCACTATGCGCACGTGGATTGCCCGGGTCACGCCGATTATATCAAGAATATGATCACTGGTGCCGCTCAAATGGACGGTGCCATTCTCGTAGTTGCTGCAACAGATGGTCCGATGCCACAAACTCGCGAACACATTCTTCTTGCCCGTCAAGTAGGTGTTCCAAAGATCGTTGTATTTATGAATAAAGTAGATGCGGTTGATGATCCGGAGTTGTTGGACCTCGTTGAAATGGAAATTCGTGATCTTCTCAAGAAGTATGAATTCCCTGGCGATGAAACGCCTATCATTCGCGGTTCCGCGTTAAAAGCAATGGAAGCTGCTCTTCGCCCTGACGTGAAGACCGACGATCCTGCATTCAATTGCATTATGGAATTAATGAATGCCGTCGATTCGTACATCCCGTTGCCGTTGCGCAATGTCGACAAGCCATTTTTGATGCCGATCGAAGATGTATTCTCTATTACTGGTCGTGGTACGGTCGGAACAGGTCGTGTTGAACGTGGTCGTGCAAAGGTCGGCGATGAAGTAGAGGTGATCGGTCTTGGTGCACATAAGAAGACTGTCATCACAGGCGCTGAAATGTTTCGCAAAGAATTGGATGAAGTTGTAGCAGGTGATAATGCTGGTTTGTTATTGCGTGGAGTTGAAAAAGATGAACTCGAACGCGGTATGGTTATCGCCAAGCCGGGATCAATTACACCACACACGAAGTTCACTGCACAGATTTACGTATTGAAGAAAGAAGAAGGTGGACGTCATACACCATTCTTAACTGGTTATCGTCCTCAATTCTACTTCCGTACTACCGATGTGACGGGTGTTGCAGAATTACCCGCCGGAGTCGAAATGGTGATGCCGGGTGATAATCTTGATGCAATTAACATCGAGTTGATCTCCCCCATCGCAATGGAAGAAGGACAGCGATTTGCGGTTCGTGAAGGCGGACGCACAGTCGGTGCAGGTGTTATTGGAAAAATCATAAAATAAAATATCTTTTATTCCGCTCTTGGGGGAACCCGAGAGCGGAGAGTAGTCTAGGAGTCTTCCTTGGCTGGACAAAAAATAAGAATAAAACTAAAATCGTTCGATCATAACTTGATCGACAAATCTGCAGAAAAGATCATCAAAACTGTAAAATCGACAGGTGCGATAGTATCGGGACCGATTCCGTTGCCAACAAAGCGCAGTCTCTATACGGTCAATCGTTCTCCACACGTTGACAAAAAGTCGCGTGAGCAGTTCGAGACACGATCACACAAGAGATTGATAGATATTCTCAACTCCACAAGTCGTACGGTTGATGCATTGATGAAATTAGAGCTTCCTGCAGGTGTTGATGTCGAGATTAAAGTCTAATTCGACAGAATAGAGTTGTTTGAAGTGAGTGTGTAGTGAGAGCGGCAATCCCCTTGTGAACGTTCTCATTTTGGATGACTGAGCCAAAGGCTCATGCGTTAAAGACGCAAAGGAGTAGAAACAGTGAGTGGTATTTTAGGCAAGAAAATTGGAATGACAAGTCTCTTCGATGAGAATGGCGAAGTAGTTCCTTGTACCGTCATCGAAGCGGGTCCGTGTTACGTGACCCAGATCAGAACCAAAGAGAAAGATGGGTATGAAGCAGTCCAACTTGGTTTTGATGAAAAGAGAGATCGTCTTGTCAACAAGCCTCTGAAGGGACACTTCGCAAAAGCAGCAACGAAGATGCTGCGCCTCATGCGCGAGTTCAAAGGCTTCAATGGAACTCATTTGAAAGCTGGCGACGAAATTAAAGTGGATATGTTTATCCCAGGCGATATTGTTGATGTAAGCGGAAAATCGAAGGGTCGTGGATTTCAAGGCGTGGTGAAACGTCACCATTTCAGCGGCGTCGGTATGACAACACACGGAGCATCAGATCGTGTCCGTGCTCCCGGATCTATCGGTGGAAGTTCGTATCCATCACGCGTTTTCAAAGGTATGCGAATGGGTGGTCGGATGGGATTTGAACGTGTGACTGTCAAGAATTTAAAAGTTGTGAAGGTTATTCCGGAATCCAATATTCTTATTATTCGCGGTTCAGTTCCCGGTGCGATTAACGGGTATTTGGAAATTGAGAAGAAGCATCATTAAGAGTTGCCTTGTAAGGAAAAAGTATTATGCAGGTTGATGTCTATAAAATAGATGGCACGATAAGCGGCGTAACGGTCGAACTTGATCCGAAAATTTTTGAGATCGAACCGAACGATCATGCTATCTATCAAGCAGTGCGCAGCATCCAAGCAAATAAGCGTCAGGGCACGCACAAAGTGAAGGGACGCAGCGAAGTGAGCGGCGGCGGCAGAAAACCATTCAAGCAAAAGAAGACAGGCCGTGCTCGCTCCGGATCAACACGCTCTGGGATATGGGTAGGCGGCGGTTCCATCTTTGGACCAACTCCACATGAGTATTCGGTCAGTCTTCCGATTAAAGTTCGAAGACTTGCCCGAAAATCCGCCCTAAGCTATAAAGCGAAGGATGGAGCTATTAAGGTGATTGAAGATTTTCAGTTTGATGAAGTGAAAACGAAAAGAATGTCTTCAGTGTTGAAAGCTCTTGCTATCGACAAGCAAAAAACATTATTGCTGACAAAAGGAACAGATCAAACGCTGGTGAAGTCAGGACGCAATATCGCAAAACTGCAGGTACGCGAGGCGGACAAAGCTTCGACATTTGAAATTCTCAAGAACCAAGTGCTTCTGATTCAAAAGAGCGCTGTGGATCTACTGCAACAATCTTTGAAGAACTAGGACAACAGGCAATGATAGGTATTCTCATTCGACCGATTATCACAGAAAAAATGACCGAGCTTGGTGAAAAACGTCAATACGCGTTTGAGGTCCCGATTTCGGTGAATAAGATAGTAGTCAGTAAGGCTATCGAAAAGAAATTTAGCGTTAAAGTAACAAGCATCCGGACTGTGCTGGTCAAGGGCAAACGTAAGAGCCAGATGACACGTCGCGGTCGTTTTGAAGGACACACCAAGACATGGAAGAAGGCGATCGTAACGCTCAAAGAAGGCGATAAAATCGATTACTTCGGTAACGTCTGATTGTGAAAGTATAAGAGACTATGGCAATTCGAAAATTACGACCAATGACTCCAGCGACGAGATTCTATTCAATCTCGACATTCGAAGAGATAACGAAAAAAGAGCCGGAAAAAGCGCTGCTCGAGTCAAATAAGAAATCGGGTGGACGAAATAATCTCGGACGCATCACTTCGCGGCATCGCGGTGGTGGACATAAACGTCAGTACCGCATTATTGACTTCAAACGAGACAAACATGATATCGTTGGAACAATTGCTGCTATAGAGTACGACCCGAATCGTGCTGCTCGTATTGCGCTGGTGCATTATCCCGATGGCGAGAAACGCTACATTATCGCTGCTATGGGAATGAAAGTCGGTACAAAGATTGTCTCCGGTCCACAAGCTGAAGTTGATCTTGGGAATGCGCTGCCGCTGAAAAATATTCCTGCAGGCACATTTATATATAACGTCGAAATGTTCCCAGGCAAAGGCGGACAGGTTGGTCGTAGTGCAGGCAATTCCTTGCAGGTGATGGCGAAAGAAGATGATTGGGTTTCGCTCAAGATGCCGTCAGGAGAAATTCGTAAGTTTCATTCAGGTTGCTATGCAACTATCGGTACTGTCGGCAATGCAGATCACGAGAACATCAGCCTCGGAAAAGCTGGACGCTCTCGCTGGCTCGGCATTCGTCCACAGTCACGTGGTATGGCAATGAACCCCGTGGACCACCCGATGGGTGGCGGTGAAGGTCGTTCAAAAAGCGGTGGCGGAGGACAACATCCTGAATCACCGTGGGGCAAGTATGCCAAGGGTTTGAAGACGCGCAGGCGGAAGAATCAATCAAACAAATACATTATTAAACGTCGTAAGTAATCGGTAAGCACCTATGAGCCGTTCAATCAAAAAGGGGCCGTATGTCGACCTCAAATTGCAGGGTAAAATAGAAGTACTCAACAAGACGAACCAGAAGCGTGTCGTTAAAACCTGGTCGCGGTCGAGCACCATCATCCCAGAATTTGTTGGACATACCTTCGCAGTGCACAACGGAAATAAATTCATTCCGGTGTATATCCATGAAGCGATGGTGGGACACAAGCTTGGTGAGTTTGCACCAACCCGAGTATTTCGTGCACACCCGGGTATCAAGAGCGAAAAGTCAACCTCAACGACGTAAGAACTAGTTGTTTAAGAGTGAACCATGGAAGCGAAAGCAATTAATAGATATATCGGAACATCGCCGCGCAAGATGCGATTAGTGATTGACCTGATTCGCGGTAAAGGAGTAGAAGAGGCATTGAGCATTCTTCACTTCACAACGAAGCACGCCGCAAAAACCGCAGAGAGAGTTCTTAGGTCAGCGATCTCTAATGCCCAGAATAAAGAGGAGAGTGGACGTGTGGACACTGCCACTTTGTTTATTAAGGAAGCGTTTGTCAATGGCGGAGCAATGACGAAGCGGGTGATGCCTGCGCCCATGGGGCGAGCATTTCGTGTGCGAAAACGTTCAAATCATATCACCATCGTATTGGCACAGCGTGCACAAGCAACGAAACCGGCACTAAAAACAAAAGCGGTAGTTGAAAATAAAAAAGCAGCAACAAAGAAATCGGAAACAGCATCAAAAGAAGTAACCGAAAGTTAATCGGAGGATCACTTGGGCCAAAAAACTCATCCAGTTGGATTTCGTCTCGGAATCGTGCGTGCGTGGGATTCAAACTGGTACGATGATAAAAGTTTTGCAGGTAAATTGCAAGAAGATATTGTGGTACGGAACTATGTTCGAAGTCGATTGAAAAAAGCTGGTATTGCACGAGTTCAGATTGACCGAACTCCAAAACGCGCAGTAGTCACCATTCACACGTCACGGCCCGGCATTGTGATTGGCAAGAGTGGTAAAGAAATTGCTCAGTTGGAAGAAGAACTGAAAAAAGTAACATCAAAAGAAATTAAAATTCTTATCCATGAAATCAAACGCCCGGAATTGGATGCCTATCTTGTGGCAGAAGCCATTGCCGGACAGCTGGAAGGACGAATCTCGTTCCGCCGCGCAATGAAACAATCGATTACCGCTGCCATGCGCATGGGCGCTGAAGGAATTAAGGTGATGTGCGCAGGGCGTCTTGGTGGCGCAGAAATCGCGCGAACGGAGCACTATAAGGACGGGCGTATTCCCTTGCAGACACTTCGGGCAGATATCGATTATGCAGGTGCAACCGCGCACACCATCTACGGAGCCATCGGCGTCAAAGTGTGGATCTGCAAAGGTGAAATCATCGGACCGCGGTCCTAAGGAGTGTTGAGTTATGTTGATGCCAAAAAGAGTAAAATTTAGAAAAGCGCAGCGCGGACGAATGAAAGGAAAAGCGACGCGCGGTGCAACGATATCGTTGCACCATTTTGGTTTGAAGGCGATGGAACCGGGATGGGTAACTCAACGTCAGATTGAAGCATCCCGTGTTGCACTGACCCGTATGATGAAACGCGAAGGCAAAGTGTGGATTCGCATTTTTCCTGATAAGCCGGTTACAAAGAAGCCTGCAGAGACTCGTATGGGAAGCGGCAAGGGCTCGCCGGAATTTTGGGTAGCAGTAGTGAAACCAGGCCGGGTTCTGTTTGAGTTGGGTGGAATCAACCGCGCATTGGCAGCAGAAGCGATGAAGCTTGCAGCACACAAGCTCGCAATTAAAACAAGGTTTGTCACCCGTATTGATTATCAGGGTGTATAAGAGGTAAAGCGATGAAGGCACATGATTTGCGGCAACTCTCGGACGTAGAACTGCTGAAGAGAATTCAAGAAGAAGAAGAGAACCTGTCCCATCTAAGATTTCAGAAAGTCATTGGACAGTTGGAGAACCCGATGAAGTTAGGCCACGTTCGTAAGACTATTGCGCGAATCAAAACGATTCTCCGCGACCGACAACTGAATCCATCAACCGAACAACCTGCGCAGGTTGAGCAACAAAAGTAATGTGAGATGACGATGACAGAAGCACCAAAAGAAATTCTGAAACGCGCACGGCGCAAAGTTCGAGTCGGCAAAGTGGTTAGTAACAAAATGGCAAAGAGTATCGTCGTTGCGGTTGAGCGACAGGTTGCACATGCACTCTATAAGAAAATATTCCGGCTTACCACGAAGTTGATGGCGCATGACGAGAAACAAGAAGCTGGTATTGGAGATATAGTGAAAATTATGGAAACCCGCCCAATGAGCGCACGCAAGCGCTGGCGGTTGGTGGAAATTGTTCAAAAAGCGAAGTAGGCGAAGACGATGATCCAGGAAGAAACTAATTTAGTTGTTGCCGATAATTCG
Source organism: Ignavibacteriota bacterium (assembly GCA_003142575.1). Taxonomy (GTDB): domain Bacteria; phylum Bacteroidota; class Ignavibacteria; order UBA10030; family UBA10030; genus Fen-1298. The sequence continues at coordinate 4,421 of PLMS01000089.1, read as the reverse complement.
GGCGCGAAAAAAGTACGATGCATCCGTGTCCTCGGTGGCCACGATAGGCGTTATGCCGGTGTCGGTGATCTCATTGTGGTGTCCGTGAAGAGTGCCATTCCCGGTGCTCCTGTAAAAAAAGGCGAAGTATCGCGCGCCGTTGTTGTACGAACGAAGAAGGAAATTCGACGGAAGGATGGTTCCTATATCCGCTTCGATGAAAATGCTGCTGTGCTGCTCACCCCCCTGGGCGAGCCGCGCGGAACGCGCATCTTTGGTCCGGTTGCGCGAGAATTACGTGAACGTCAATTCATGAAAATTATTTCCTTGGCACCTGAGGTGCTCTAAAAATTATGGCGCAGAATCTACACATACATAAGAATGATACAGCCTTCGTCGTTTCGGGCGCGTTCCGAAAAAAACAAGGCAAAGTGTTGAAAGTGTTTCCCGATACACAGCGCGTGATTATCGAGAACGTTAATATAATTAAAAGGGCCACACGTCCTTCACAGAAGAATCCGCAAGGTGGGGTTGTTCAAAAAGAAGGAAGCATTCGCGCGTCAAACGTGAAGGTCGTTTGCCCCAAGTGCAGTAAACCGACTCGTATTGGACACAAACATGTGAAAGATGCAACGAGCGGCAAAAAGAAGACAATGAGAACCTGCAAATTATGCAATGAGATGTTCTAAGAGAGTAATCCATGGCGAAAGAAACAACTCCTAAAAAGGAAAAAGTTGCAAAGGCTGCTCCCGAGTCCAAAGGCAAGAAAGAAGCAGGCGGACAGGAAAAAGGAGTGGCTGCTCGTTTGTTTGAGCGTTATCACAAGGAAACCGTTCCATCGATGATGAAGAAGTTTCAGTACAAGAGCAAGATGCAAGTGCCACGGCTGGAAAAAATTTCTATCAACATCGGCGTAGGGCAAGCGACACAGGATCCAAAATTGTTGGATGTTGCCGTACACGAATTGGAAGCCATTACCGGACAGAAAGTAGCGATCACGAAATCCAAGAAGGCAATCTCAAATTTCAAGTTGCGCGAGAATCTTCCCATTGGATGCCGCGTCACGTTACGCCGAGCTAAGATGTACGAGTTTTTGGATAGATTTGTCAGTGTCGCATTGCCGCGTGTGCGTGACTTCAGGGGTGTTTCGGATAAGTCGTTCGATGGTCATGGCAATTATACTGTTGGAGTTAAAGAACAGATTATTTTCCCGGAAATTGATGTAGACAAAGTAACACGGATCTCTGGAATGGACATTACGTTCGTCACGACTGCCAAGAATGACGTTGAAGCGTATGAATTATTAAAAGAGCTTGGCATACCGTTTGTCAAACGGCAAGAAGTTGTTCAACCCGTAACCCAGAACAAGTAAAGCAAAGGAGTTCGTTTGGCACGCTTAGCTATGCGAGTAAAGGCGAAGAGAACGCCAAAACACAAAGTATCACAACACAATCGTTGCAGTATCTGCGGGCGTCCGCGCAGTTATTATCGCAAGTTCGGCCTCTGCAGGATCTGTCTTCGTAAGCTCGCTCTTGAAGGCAAGATTCCAGGTGTTCGCAAGGCAAGTTGGTAACACAATAATTAAGAAAGTTCAATCGATGTCGAAAACTGATCCTATTGCCGATTATCTTACGAGAATCCGCAACGCAGCAAAAGCGAAGCACCGTCGGGTAGATATCCCGTCCTCCAAATTGAAGAAGGCGATTTCTCAAATTCTTCTGGAGAAAAGTTATATTTCTGGGTTCACAGTACTCGAGGACAAAAAACAGAATGTCCTCCGGGTTAATCTCAAGTATCACAGCGGAAAACCGGTCATCACTGGATTACGTCGAGTGAGTAAGCCGGGTATTCGATTATACTGCGGCTCCAATGAATTGCCTCGTGTGCTCGGTGGTTTAGGTGTTGCGATCATCACTACATCAAGAGGCGTGATGACGGATGCGCAGGCGAAGAGAGATAATGTTGGCGGCGAAATTCTTGCTTACATCTGGTAAGTGTTTGAAGAGGAGAGAAGACAGTGTCACGTATTGGTAGAAAACCGGTTCAGATTCCTAAAGGCGTCACAGTTACTTTGAAGGATGGCGTTGTATCCGTCAAGGGACCAAAAGGTGTCTTAGAGGAAAAAGTACATTCGGATATCAGTGTCGAGGTGAAGGATCAGCAAATCCTTCTCAGTCGAAAGTCGGATGAAACAAAATATCGTGCATTGCACGGATTATGGCGCGCACTGATTCAGAATATGATTACTGGCGTAACCGAAGGATTTTCCAGAAAGCTGGAAATCATTGGTGTTGGTTACCGTGCTGAAATGAAGGGGACAAGATTAAATCTTCTCCTTGGTTACAGTCACCCGATTTTATTTGGTGCGCCGGAAGGAATTAAAATTGAAGCACCGACCCAGACAAGTATTCTCATAAGCGGTGTTCACAAACAACTTGTTGGTTTGGTTGCTGCGAAGATACGTTCGTTCCGTCCGCCGGAGCCGTATAAAGGCAAGGGCATCAAGTATGAAGGTGAATATATCCGCCGTAAAGCCGGTAAAGCAGCTGCTGCGGCTGCGAAGTAGAGCAGAAGATTTTGAGGTAAGGAAGAAAGAATTATGATTCGAAAGAACACAGTGGAACGCCTTGCAAAAAAGCAAGCGCGCATCCGAAAGAAAATCAAAGGCACGCCGGAGCGTCCTCGTTTGGTCGTGTTTCGCAGTGCTAAACATGCTTATGCGCAGATCATTGACGACACAACTGGAAAAACGTTGTTGTCAGTATCAACATTGTCAAAAGATCTTCGTGAGGATGTGAAGCAAGCGAAAACCCCGATTGCGCGTTACAAGCTCATTGGTGTTGCAGCGGCAAAAAAAGCACTTGAGAAAAATATCAAAGAAGTGGTCTTTGACCGAAGCGGTTATCTCTATCATGGCCGTGTTAAAGCACTCGCGGATGGTGCTCGCGAAGGCGGACTGAAATTCTAACTCCCCATACTCGTATGAAAAATATAGCAAAAGTTAAAGTAGGCGAATTCGAACTTAAAGAACGATTAGTGAACGTCAACCGTGTAGCGAAGGTGGTCAAAGGTGGACGCCGCTTCAGCTTTAATGCCATCGTGGTCGTAGGTGATGGCAATGGACACATTGGCGTCGGTCTCGGAAAAGCGAATGAAGTACAAGATGCGATTGCGAAAGGTACGGACGATGCGAAGAAGAGCCTCGTTTTTGTCCCTATCGTGAAGGGAACTATTCCACATTCGGTCATTGGAAAGTTTGGCGCAGGAAAGGTGATGCTCAAACCGGCAGCTCCCGGAACCGGTCTCATTGCCGGCGGTGGTGTCCGTGCTGTTCTGGAAATGGCAGGCGTGAAAGATGTGCTCACGAAGCAAATGGGTTCACCGAATTCCCACAACGTTGTTAAAGCAACTATGCAGGCGCTTTTGAATCTTTCAGATGCTCGAATGATTGCCGAACGCCGCGGAATAACAATTCAGGAACTGTTTCAATAAACTCTTAGTGAAGACGTACTATGTCGGAACCGAAGAAAATTAAAATCACACAGGTCAAGAGTATTGTTGACCATCTGGAGAATGCCAAGCGTACCATCAAAGCACTGGGACTCGGCAGGCCGAATTATTTTGTTGTTAAAAATGACACCCCGCAGATTCGTGGTATGATCAACAGAGTCCGGCATCTTGTCAAAGTGGAAGAGGCACAGTAATGGCGAAAGACATTCTTAGCAATTTAACGCCAGCGAAGGGTTCGCGGAGAAAGACAAAGCGAATCGGCCGCGGTCAGGGCTCCGGACACGGCGGAACAGCAACCAAGGGACACAAGGGTGCAAAATCCCGTTCGGGTCATAAGTTTAAGATGTGGTTTGAAGGTGGACAGATGCCGCTGACGCGACGCGTGCCGAAGTTCGGTTTCACACCACGCAATCGTATCGAAATGCAAGTCGTGAACATTGCAACGCTCGGCATACTGGCTGAAAAAAAGAAAGTTTCCAACGGCGTGGTGACACCGGAAATTCTTTTCAAGACTGGCACAACTGCTAAGAAAAATGTTCCAATAAAAATTCTTGGGAATGGTGAAATAAAAACAAAATTAGATGTCACTGCACATGCATTTAGTAAATCGGCGATTTCGAAGATCGAAGCCGCCGGAGGAAAAACCACAGTTCTTACAAAGACAACCGCGAACTCATGAGTAAGCTGACTGAAACCTTTACGAATATTTTTAAAATCCAGGAGCTGCGCGAGAGACTGTTGTTCACAACGCTTTTGCTGATTATCGTACGTATCGGCTCGCACATTACACTGCCTGGTGTCGATGCAGTTCTCTTGGCAGACACGATCCGGAAATCGTCTGAGAATACACTTTTTGGATTGTATGATCTTTTTGTCGGAGGTGCCTTCAGCAATGCAGCAATCTTTGCACTCGGCATTATGCCGTACATCAG
>PLMS01000102.1 GCA_003142575.1 Ignavibacteriota bacterium | reverse complement strand
AGAGTACAGCTTCCTTTTGGCTGAACAACAGCGATATCATCATACGCATTGACCGCTTCGACGCAGACCATGGTCTTATATCCGTCATCCGGCATGTCAGCGATCTTCTTTGCCATCTCTGCTCCCGGATTCCAAATGACGGTAACTCGGCTCCCCGTTTTTCCTATGCGAATCTTCCGTGATAACCCTGAATCCTCAATGATGCAATCTGAAGTTGTATCGATATAGCGGCGGTTCTCTTCTTTCTGAATTTCCAGACTGTCTTCTTTTTGAATTGATGGAACAGTCGCCCCCATACCGTCATAATAACGACTGCCGCCGAGTCCTTTGATTTTTACATTCGCTATATCACTGACGGTAAAATACGAGTGCAGTNNCACCGGTATAGCTCAACTGTTCCGTGCCGGTATTTGTGCAGCGGAATGTTACATTCAACGAAGCCCCAACAGTAATGATCATCTCTGCAAGAAAAGAATATTTCCAAAGATCTTTTGATTTCGGATTCTGACGCAAGGTCAAACGCAACTGTGTTTCGCCTCCTTGCAAGTTGACCGTTTCTGCAACTTTCCACATCTGCAGCCTCGCAAATCCATGCTGCGGTTTTTGCGAATCGGACACATGCGGACCGAACCATGGAAAACAAACAGGAATTCCTCCACGGATAGGATTGCCTTCTTCAAATGTGCTGAGACTGCTCATCCACAGCACTTCCTCTTGACCTTTCGGCCGATAGCTGAGCACATGCGCACCATAGATCGCGACAGATGCTTTGGCAAATGCATTTGTAATTATTACTACCGGAAGTCCGCCTTGTCCCGATGTAAATTCTATCTTGCCTGCTATTCCATACTTTTTGTTGAGAGATGCAATATCCACTTCATTCCTTTCTTTTNNCACATTCGAATTTTAACAACCTTGAACCTCTGCTATGCGCCGATATATTTCACGGTACGCCTGATCCTCTCTTTCGAAGAAAAGGAATATATGCACTGCAATGGAGCTTAGAAAATCTAATAGAACAAAAAAATGTATCAGTTTTATTTGGCGAAAGCAAGGGCGCAAAAATACAAATGAAAAAAAGGAAATAACGAAAAAGTTCGAAGGTCACAACTGGTAGGGTGAAAGTAAATTACCTGTTCCTCACTCTCTTTTTTTGTATATTANNGGCGGCAGGCACGCACCATCCGCGCGATATGCGAAAACGCGAAACACGTGTAGAATATGCTGCACGAAGGGCAAAACTCGCTCAACATACATCCCCTCTTCCGCCGGTTGTGCCGACAGAACCGTGGAATAGTTCGATATTTAAAGTCCCTGTCGTCGACGGCAAAACACGGTTTCATGATTTCAAACTTCCGAACGAGATCATGCACGCGATATACGATCTCACATTTCACTATTGCACACCCGTACAGGCAGAAACCCTCGCGAAGTCATTGATTGGCGAGGATGTGACCGCACAGGCACAAACCGGAACAGGAAAAACCGCTGCGTATCTCATTACCATTTTCAATCACTTTCTGAAACATCCTATCGAAGGGAAACGGCATCACGGTACTCCGAGAGCGTTGATCCTGGCACCAACACGCGAACTCGTGATGCAGATTGAAAGAGATGCGCGTGGACTCGGCAAATATGTCCCTTGCAGTATCCTGGCGATTCTCGGCGGAATGGATTATTCAAAACAGGAGAAGGTACTGAAAAGCGAACCGTGCGACATTCTCATCTGCACACCCGGCCGCCTGATCGATTTCAAAAAGAAAAAACTTGTCGACCTTGGCAAAGTGGAGATCCTCATCCTCGATGAAGCAGACCGCATGCTCAATATGGGTTTCATAGATGCTGTTCGCTCCATCGTGCTGGATACACCGCCGAAGGCAAGGCGGCAAACCATGTTCTTTTCGGCGACCATGTCATCCGAGGTTAAGCGGCTTGCTGAAACATGGACACGGCAGGCGTTCGAAGTGAATATCATGCCGGACGAAGTCGCAGTGGAGAGTGTCGAGCAGATAACGTACATCACTACCTATAATCAAAAGGCCGCACTTGTCTATAATGTCATTATGCAAAAGCATCTCGACCGCGTATTGATGTTTGTCAACCGCAAGGATGAAGCCCGCCGTGTGAAAGAGCTGCTCGAGACCTATGGTGTCAGTTGTGCGCTTCTTTCCGGCGACGTGGAGCAATCACAGCGCATCCGCCGTTTAGAGCGATTTCGTGAAGGAAAGGTTCGTGTATTGGTCGCTACAGATGTTGCATCACGCGGACTTCACATCGAAGGTATCTCGCATGTCATCAATTACAATATGCCGCAGGATGTGGAAGAATATGTACACCGTATAGGACGTACCGGACGCGCCGGAGCAAACGGTATTTCCATTAACTTTGCTGATGAAGATGACGCGTATGAACTCGTGAAGCTGGAAGAATTTTTAGGTAAAAAAATCAAATGCACATATCCGGATGAGCATTTAACGGCTCCCATACCAGAACTGCCGCCGCGCCATTCTTCTGAAAGAGAAAAACACGCAGGCACTTACAGGCGAAGGCGCTAAATTCGTTAGGGTGCGATGTATCCCATACTTTTTCGAGCTTGATACCTGCCTCATACTATGGCGGCTAAGAATTTAACCCCTTCCATATCATCCAATCCTACCGTAATTTATAGTAATATTTATTTCTCGTCCGGTTCACTTCATTCAAGAGTGCTGCGAGTGGACTCAAGTTTTTTTCCGATCCTCCTTGATTTCGTTGACATACATTGATATTATTCTTTGCAAAAAGGCAATAATGTCTATAAATATACAGCTCAAAGAAGTACATACCTTACGTGAATTAAGAAAATTCGTTGCATTTCAGTATTCATTATACAACGGCAATACATATTGGGTCCCTCCTCTGCGTGCCGATGAAATAAAATCGCTGAGAGCAGATAAAAATCCTGCGTTTGATTTTTGCGAAGCAGCATATTGGCTCGCAATTCACAACGGAAAGATCGTTGGTCGAATTGCGGGGATCATTAATAAAAGATACAATGAGAAGTGGAATACAAAAGCGGCCCGGTTTGGATGGTTCGATTGCATTAACGATATAGAAGTATCCTCTGCACTGTTCAATACCGTGGAACAATGGGCAAGAAGAAACGGTATGGACTCCATCCATGGCCCGTTAGGATTTACAGATATGGATGGCGAAGGAACACTTATCGAAGGTTTTGAAGAAGTCAGTACGTTGGGTGCAATTTATAATTACCCCTATTATCCGGTTCTCTTGGAACATGCAGGGTATTCAAAAGATATCGACTGGATTGAATATGAAGTAACGATGCATGCAGAAATACCCGAACCAATAAAAAGAATAGCCGCGATTGCATTAACGAGAAACCATCTTACCATTCTTAAAGTGAAAAAGGCCAAGGAATTGCTCCCTTATGCAAAAGAAATATTTCACGTTCTGAATGATGCCTATAAAGATCTCTATGGCTTTGTTGAACTGTCGGAGAAACAAATAGATCTGTATGTAAAACAATATTTCGGGTTCATTCTTCCCGAGTATGTACCGATCGTGCTGGATTCTCAGAACCGTGTTGCTGCTTTTGGGATTTCCATGCCTTCTTTATCCGAAGCATTGCAAAGATGCAATGGCCGCCTGTTTCCATTCGGATTTATCTACCTATTATCGGCAATGAAACATCAAAAACGAGCCGATTTGTATCTTACTGCCGTACGTCCTGATATGCAAAACAAAGGGATCAATGCAATTCTCATACACGAAACAAATAAAGTATTTATCAAAAATAAAATCGCTAAAGTCGAGACAAATAGAGAATTGGAAGTAAACGCAAAAATTCAGGCACAGTGGAAATATTACGATCGTCGGCAGCACAAAAGAAGAAGATGTTATAAAAAGGATTTGAAAGAATAGACCTTACTGATAATGACAAGCTTAAGAGATGGGTCTCATGAGTATCACGAACAACCAATCCTCTTCATATCAAAGGTCAGAAAAAACCTGATGTCGCACATAGTATTCATTTCAGCAGAAACATAAGGGCTGGATTCTGAGTCAAATCGTACTGGTCAACATAACCCCAAAGGCCTCATCGAGAATGATTCACATACAGTAATATATTTAAACCTCGTTCCCTTACCGGCGTGTTATTGTACAGTAATAACGCCCACCATAAATGAATGATATGTACAATGATAATGATAGGTCCCCGTTGAATCGAAGGTTGTTTGCTTGCTGCTGCCTGCAGGAATGTTTCCGGTGTCCCATTTTCCTATATCACTTGTAGATGTATGAGCGGTACTGGAATTATTGTTCCATGTAATCGTAGTATGTACCGCCACAGTAAGCGATGACGGACTAAATGCATTTCCCGCCATCGATATCGTATTAGTCGATGGAGTAGATGGACCGGTCGGACTAGAGGAATTGCTTTTGCATCCGATCATAAATACAAACAGCATACTAGTTATTATGACGGAAAATCCTATAAATAGCTTGTGCATAATGAATATCTCCTTTATTGTTTTTTTCTCCCCTCTCTGTATTTGAACAAACAATGAAGAACATACGTTCCTCTCATGATATTATCATCAATCCGATTGAGGAAACGCAGAGTCTTATTTGCTTTCAAAAAATTCATCTACTACCTTAAGACAATTGCTGCGACATCCACTCTTCTGAAAGGCTGAATTATTATGAAGTATTCCCGAACCATTTTTCTCTTCCTCTTCTGCTTTTTGGTTGCAACAACTGGATTTGCTCTTCCGCGATTCTCCTCGTCAACAGATCTTAAATGCCAAAACTGCCATATCGATCCCAACGGCGGCGGTATGCGCAATTATTATGGAGCTGCTATGTACGGACGAGAGACTCTTCCGGTCCGGGCATGGGCTAACGATTCGACGATGAACAACTTCACAACGCGGCTGAACGACTTTGTTAGTTTCGGTATGGACATGCGGACATTGTTCATCTATCAACAACAACGGGACTATACTTCATTTAATCAAATGCAAGGAGATCTCTATATCAGTGCAAAACTTGCAAACAATATTCTTCTGTCTGTGACGAAAACGCTCTTTCATGATTTTGAAATTTTCGGCATCGCTCAGATTCTTCCAGCAAACGGATATGTGAAGGTAGGAAGATTTACACCGGCATACGGAACAAGAATTGATGATCATACTGCTTTTATCAGATCAAAGACGGTATTCCCCCTTTATCGCAGAGAAGATACAGGTATCGAAGTGGGAATATCGCCCGCATCAATAACGTGGAATGCGGGTGTGTATAATGGTGAAGATGGCAGCGATCCGTCCAACGGCTGGATTAGGCTCGTCACAACAAGGGCAGAAGCTCTCTTTCGGTTAGAGAACCTGAATTGTTCTCTCGGCGGATCTGCCTGGTATAATAACGGTTTGTTTGGTACTCTTACAATGTTCGGTGGGTTCGCGGGAGCAAGTTATAAAGATGTAACTATTCATGCTGAATTGGATTTAAAAAAAGACAAGTCAACCCTGGGGACCAATGAATTCATTTCCTACATTGAAATAAATTATTTGGTACTGGATGGCGTCGACTTAAAATTTATGTATGATTTCTATGATCCAGACATCGACTATAAAACGGGAAGTGAATCGAGGTATAGCATGGGAGCGGAATTTTTCCCATTACCAGGTGTTGGATTAAGCCCCATGTATCGAATACTTGCCAATACACCAGGGAATGTGCGACAGAACGAATTTGATTTTATCATGCATCTCTTCCTTTAGCATAACGGGGTACCTATGAATTCCAAACAAAGTTTTTCTATTATTCTTATTGTTGCATTCATTATTGTTGTTATCTATAGCTGCAAAGACATAGGGACAGAACTTCTTCCACTGTCGGGATTGTCCGCAAGCAGTACGAATGTGTCCGTCGTAAAAGGAGCTTCTAAACAAATTACAGTATCAGGAGGAAAATCACCTTATTCTATTAAAAGACAGCCTGATTCCGCAAAAGTTACTATATCGCTGGCGTCATCAATTCTTACAATCTCCGGTATCGACACAGGCAGTACAAACACCATCGTGGCTGATAGTAAAATACCAATTGCCGATAGTCTGGAGATTACAATTTCAATTCTTGGAACTCTTCCCCTCGTTTCATTCTCAAACCAGATCCAACCAATCTTCAATAACCAATGCACTGGTTGTCATGGCGGCACCGGAGGATTGACGATTACGGCGGGAGTCAGCTACAATAATCTGGTCAACGTATTTGCACAATCAAGCTGTATTTCCTTGAGACGTGTCCTCCCAAACGATGCAGACAATAGTGTGCTCTATAAGAAAGTCTCTGGAACTACCTGTGGAAATCAGATGCCTCAGGGTGGTGCTCTCAGCACAAGCGACATCGCATTAATCCGTGATTGGATTAATCAAGGAGCAAAAAACAACTGACTATATCCTGTGTTGAATAAAAATTGTTAAGATAATTTTTGGCCGGCTTGAACATCGATGATAGAAATCTCATCAGATTTTTTTTAGAACACTTTGCATATCCTCCGGCAATTCAGAATCGAATTTCACAAATTCTTTTGTCGCAGGATGAATAAAACCGATGGTCTTTGCGTGCAACGCTTGACGCGAGATCAACTTCAGTAATTTTCCCGCTTGTTGAGACTTCTTCCCTTCTAAGCCATTCCATGTATTACTGCGCCCGTTGTAGGTAGGATCTCCGAAGACAGGATGTCCGATGTGCGCCAGATGCACACGAATCTGGTGCGTGCGTCCGGTCTTCAGATGGAGTCGAACGAGTGAAAGGAATTCGTACTCTTTCATCACCTCGTATTCCGTAATTGCAGATTTTCCATCTTCCGTTACCGCTACTTTTTTTCGATCACGTTTGCTTCGTCCAAGATTCGCATCGATGGTTCCTTTCGGTGACTTGAATCGCCCCCAGACAACAGCCCAATATTCGCGTTCGATCGTACGCTTTGAAAACTGTTTTGCAAGAAATGCATGCACTGCATCGGTCTTTGCGACTACCATCAAACCTGTCGTATCTTTATCAAGCCGGTGCACAATGCCCGGCCGCATTTCAGTGTTAATCTTCGAAAGATGATTGCAATGAAAGAGGAGCGCGTTGACGAGTGTGCCTGTATAATGAGTGTATGCCGGATGCGTCACCATTCCGGCTGGCTTATTCACAACCAACAGATATCCATCTTCATACACAATGTCAAGAGGGATATTTTCTGCCAATGCATCGGGGCGCGGCGGATGTGGAAATGTCATATCGATGACATCGTCAGGGTTCAGTTGGTAACTGGACCTGACGATCTTGCCGTTCACCAACACCATGCCAGCTTCGATAGCCTGCTGAACTTTGCTGCGCGTTGCGTTTTCTATGTGATGTGTGAGATAAACATCAATGCGTTTACGGTGTTCACCGGCGGGAACGACAATGCGGGCGTGTTCTCGTTCTTCTAGACTTCCATCAGAGGATGAATGAGAAGACATAGCATGGGTACTTATAATGGATTCACCGAAGAACTTTGCACGTCACTTTTTGGTTCACTCATGTTGTCCTGCGCAGAACTTTGGTCAGCAAAAGTTTTTGTTCCCTCTGTGACCACAACGGCAGGTTTGTCTACATCTGTAAATTTCTTGTGGAAGAGCAGCATCAAAACGATGCCCGTGGAAACAGAAGCATCCGCCACATTAAACACTGCAAAGCGGTCCATATGGATTCCAAGAAAATGAATATGGAAGAAATCCATATCGATGAAATCGACAACTTTCCCATAGAACAATGGCGCCTCTCCAAAGATGACACCGTAGAAGCTCCGATCAATGAGATTCCCTATTGCTCCGCCAAGAATCATTGCCAACGTAAGGCGAATAATGAATGCCTCATTTCGAACTCGATAGATATAGTAAAAAATTCCAATACTTGCGATCAAAGAGAAGATAGTAAGAAACAACCTCCCGCCAATTTCTATCCCAAATGCCATTCCGGGATTTTCTACAAATGTGAGACGAAGAAAATCACCGATCACTGGAATACTTTGCCCAAGCTGCATTCCCTGGTGATAAAAATCGAAAAAAGGAAGGGAAAATCCTTTTACGAGCAGTTTGGTAATTTGATCAAGAAGGACAATACCGAGAGTAACAAAAAGAACACGCAAAAAGAACCTCACTTCATTCAGATTGGAGATTGAATATTTTCTGCGCCAGAGGCGCATCCGCCTTCGGCGGAGATTTGATGATTTAGTCTATTACAAATTCAGTAGCCGAGTCACACATTGAGATACACATTACCAACCAATGACTACACTGTTTTATTTCCACCCATTTTTGTTTTGCAATCGATGCATTGATGAGCATGGGGCACCGCTTCGAGCCGCTCTTTATCCATCAGGTTTCCACATTCTGTACAAAATCCATACGTCCCCTTTTCAATCCGTTTCAATGCATCGTCGAGATAATTGAGAAATTTCCCTTCGCGTGATGCAAAGAGAAATGTCTTTTCGCGTTCCATTGCATCTGTGCCTTGTTCCATGTGCAAAGAGTATGTCGAATTCTCAATTTCGTACTGTCCGGTAGTTACGTCCATCATCGTTGATTTCAAAGATTCCAGTTCTTCAAGAATTTCTTTTCGTTTCTCTAGGATGATAGTCTTGAAATGTTGAAGATCCCTTTTGCCGTATCCTTTCTTGGATATGACCTTTGGAGCCGTGGTCTTCGTTTTCAATTTCTTTTTATCGATTTTAGGTTTCGATGTTGCACGCTTGGTTGTCTTTTTTGCTGGGGACTTCTTTACAACTTTCTTCTTCGCCATAACTCTCCTACGATTATAAGTGCATCAATATATACTAATTTTTCTCAACTGCAATTGCGCTCGGTTCACCATTGATATCTTCGTTTTTTGCGCCTTGCTTCAAAGCATCGGCATTCGATATAGGTTTTAACTCGACTGCTAACGTCTCTTGCTGGACATACTGAACCATTCGCCCTAACGCTTTTGCCAATCGTTCCGACGAAGCGTGTACAATTCGAATCCTGTCGGTCACTTCAAAGCCGGAATCTTTCCGTAAATTTTGCACACGATTCACAAACTCGCGTGCAAGCCCTTCGTCGATGAGTTCATCCGTGAGAGCCGTATCGAGCGCAACAGTGATCTGTCCGTCCGTTTCTACCATCCAACCTTGAATGTCTTCGTGCAGAATTTCCACGTCGGATGTGTCGATGGTATATTCTGTTCCGCTGACGTTCAACATCAACGTACCCTGCGATTGCAACTTACTCATTTCTTCGGATGTCAGATCTCGCAGCCGTGCGGCAATCGGCTGAACCGTTTTGCCAAACTTTGGCCCCAAGGTCTTAAAATTCGGTTTAGATTTCTTCTTAATGAGTGCAGACTCATCTGCAATGTATTCAATTTTTTTGACGTTGATCTCTTCAAGGATCACATCTTCCATCTGCTCAATTTCTTTCCGGTCTGCTTCAGATTTGACCGGCAAGATAATCTTCTGCAATGGCTGGCGTACTTTTAAATTTGATTTCATCCGCATCGCGCGTACCAATCCGACGATTTTGATTGCATACTCCATCCGATGCTCAAGCTCCGGATACATTACGCTTGCATCTGATTTTGGCATTTCTTCTAAATGAACAGACTCCGACATCGATTTATTCCCCATCATGAGGTTTCGATACATCTCATCGGCGAGGAACGGCGCAAAGGGAGCAATAAGTTTGCTGATTGTGAGCAAACATTCGTGTAGAGTTTGATATGCCGCTGTCTTATCTTTTCCTTTTTCACTTTTCCAAAAACGACGGCGATTACGGCGGACGTACCAATTAGAAAGTTGGTCAATGGTGAAGTCGCTCACTGCTCGTGCGGCACGCGTCACATCGTATCCATCGACGGATTGGAGATATGTCTTTACCAATGTATTCAATTCCGATAGAATCCATTGATCGATCTCCTGTCGTTCGCTGATCGGAATTTTTGGTTCAGTGTTGTCATATTTATCTACATTGGCATAGAGGGCGAAGAAGGAATATGTGTTTGTCAGTGTACTGAAGAATTTTCGCTGCACTTCACCAATGCCCTCTTCATCAAATAATGTCGTCCTCCACACCGGACTTTGTGAAATTAAATACCAACGCACAGAATCAGCTCCGTACTTCTTCATCAACGCAAACGGGTCAACAGTATTCCCTTTCGTCTTCGACATCTTCTGTCCGGTCTTATCGAGAATAAGTTCGTTGACCAGCACGTTTTTGTATGCCGGCTTATCGAACAAAAACGTTCCGATGGAATGCAATGTATAAAACCAACCGCGTGTTTGGTCAATCCCTTCTGAAATGAAGTCGGCGGGATATGCCTTCTCGAAAATTTCTTTGTTCTCAAACGGATAATGCCATTGTGCAAACGGCATCGAGCCGGAATCGAACCAGACATCGATAAGTTCGGGTGTACGGTTCATGGTGCCGCCGCAATCGCATGTAAATGTGACATGATCGACATACGGTTTATGAAGATCGAGCGGTTCCGGCACATTCTTGCCTTTTCGGATTTCCTCAACACTGCCGACACATTTTTGTTTGCCGCACTTCTCGCAAAGCCAAATAGGCAGCGGTGTTCCCCAGAAACGGTCTCTCGAAATCGCCCAATCTTTATTATCTTCAAGCCAGTTGCCGAAACGACCGGCACCAACTTCCGGCGGAATCCAGTTGATCTGTTTATTCAGCTCGATCATCCGTTTGGCATAATCCGTCGTACGGATGTACCACGACTCGCGCGCATAGTACAACAGCGGTGCTGAACATCGCCAGCAATGCGGATAACTATGGAGATATTGTTCTTTCTTATAAAGAATATTGCGATGACGAAGATTCTGAATGATTTCGAGATCGGCATCCTTCACAAACATTCCGGCAAAATCCGTTACTTCAGAATTGAATGCTCCCGATTTATTCACAGGATGAATTGTGGGCAACCCATACTTACGTCCGACCTGATAATCGTCTTCACCATATGCTGGAGCCATATGGACAATACCGGAGCCATCTTCGGTAGTGACAAAATCGGCAAGCACAACATACCATCCTTTTTCTTTTACGGGATGGTACGAAAACATCCGTTCGTATTCTTTGCCGGCAAGTGTAGCTCCTTTGAACTCTTCGAGAACCACATACTCATCACCCAATACGGAAAGACGCGCTTGAGCGAGAATGTACTTCTCACCCTTGTGTTCCACCTTCACATAGTCGATATCCGGATGAACAGCAATGGCAACGTTTGAGATTAATGTCCATGGTGTCGTCGTCCATACAAGAAAGTATGTATTCTCTTCCCCTTTGACTTTCAACTTGATATAGATCGATGGATCTTTGACTTCTTTATAACCAAGTGAAACCTCATGCGATGACAATGGCGTTTCACACCGTGGGCAGTATGGTTGAATCTTATATCCTTTGTAGATGAGTCCCTTGTCAAAGTACTGCTTCAACGCCCACCAAATGGACTCGATATAGTTATTGTCGAAAGTAACATACGGGTGCTGAAGATCAACCCAATAGCCCATCATACGAGTCAATTCTTCCCAATCAACCTTGTACTTCCAAACCGACTTCTTACACTCTTCGTTGAATTTCGCTATTCCGTATGCAACGATGTCGTCTTTACGTTTGAAGCCAAGCGATTTTTCGACTTCAATCTCAACGGGCAAACCGTGCGTGTCCCATCCGGCCTTGCGCTGCACTTGAAAACCCTGCATCGTTTTGTATCGGCAGATGATATCCTTCAAAGTTCGCGACATGACGTGGTGGATGCCGGGGCGGCCGTTTGCCGTTGGCGGACCTTCATAGAAGGTAAATTCCGGCTTTCCTTCGCGTGTCGAGATACTCTTCTTGAAAATACCGTTCGTTTCCCAGGACTTTAGGATTTCAGATTCAAGTTCGTGATAATTTAATTTGTCTGTTAATTGTTTATACATCTTTTTATTTGCGATTGAGCGGTTGAGTGATTAAGTGAATATGCGATATTGTGATTTGGTGATTTGAGATTTCAGTTTAGAGACTATAGAAGGTATCTTCTTCTCCAATCCCAATCTCAAATCCAGAATCAATTCTTCATTCTCTTCACAACTTCTTTCATAATCGCTGTCATTTTTGGTTCGGCTTTCATAGCAACTTTAAGAATCTCTTCCAAGAGCGCCGGCTTCAATGCATCTGGAAAGCACTCATCTGTGAGAATGGAAAAGCCTAGAACTTTCATTCCCATATGCACTGCTACTATATCTTCCGGCACCGTGGACATACCGACTGCATCCGCTCCAATTGTCCGCAGGAAACGGTACTCAGCCCTGGTCTCCAGATTCGGCCCTGGCATTGCTACGTACACACCCTTTTGTACTCGAATCTTCAAATCAAGAGCAGATTGCTCAGCAAGGGCAATAAGTTCTTTGCTGTATGCTTCCGACATATCCGGAAAACGCGGGCCTAGCTCATCATCATTCGGGCCAATCAGCGGATTGTCGCCCAGCAAATTGATGTGATCACTCATGATCATCACATCACCCTTTTGAAAAAGAGGATTTAGTGCGCCGGCAGCATTCGATATGAGAAGGCTTTCCACACCGAGAAACTTCATAACCCGTACAGGAAATGTGACTTGCTTCAGATCATATCCCTCGTACATATGGAAGCGTCCCTGCATCGCTACAATGTTCTTACCGGAGAGCGTTCCAAAAATCAATTTACCATGGTGCGATTCGACCGTTGAAACAGGAAAATGCGGAATTTTCCCGTAATCGATCACAATTTCCTTCTTGATCTCTTTCACCAATCCACCAAGACCTGTACCAAGGATAATCCCGATTCCGGGCTTCATATCCGTCTTGGTTCGGATAAACTTTATTGCTTCGTTAATCTTTTGTCGTAATTCAGTCATGGTATTTTCGCGTGTTCAGGAACAGGATTCAATTGTCAGCCGGATTCATATCGTTACTTCGCAGAGAATTGATCTCTATAGTCTTTTTAAAATTTCATCTATTTCCAAATGTTCCTTCCCTGTTCCTTTGGATGGATCTTTTTTATTCCCATCTTCATCGATATCAAGAGCACGTATCAAATTTAATTCAGACGAAAGCAGCACTTTCAATTTACTCAGAACGCTTTCCTTTCGCGCTTTGAGCTGCGAGATCTCTTCCTTTACATGGGCAAAATCGAGACGAGCTTTTTCCACAATTTGCGACGCCTTGACTTCTGCTTCTTTCACTATGATTTCAGCTTCACGTTTTGAGTTCTCAATGGATTTACCACTCGTTTCCTGCGCCTGTATGAATGTCTGCTGGAGTGATCGCTCAATGTTCTTGTAGTCGGAAAGCTGTGTTTCCAACTCAATAATTTTGTCCTTCTGCTCCCTGTTTTCGTGAATGAGATCCTCCAGCTCATTGGACACCATTTCTAAGAACGTCTCTACCTCAATGGTATCATATCCCCTCATTGTTTTCTTGAATTCTTGACGTTTGATTTCCAATGGTGTAACCTTCATGATCGTCCCTTTCAATTCACGTTCTTTACACGTCTGCCAAATATCGCCGTTCCTATCCGGACGATTGTGGAACCTTCTTCTATGGCAACTTCAAAATCGTGCGTCATACCCATCGATAAGTGCTGCATGTGGACATTCTCAACTCCCTCAGACACAATCTCTCTTTTCAACTCTACTAATTGGCGAAAGGATTGCCGAGAATCATTAGGGTCATCCGAAAAAGGTCCCATCGTCATCAATCCGCAAACCCGAAGACATTGGAGCTGCGACAATTCCTTTAGCAGTGCGATTGTTTTCTTTGGTGGAACACCATATTTTGTCGCTTCGTCGGTTGTGTGGACTTCCACCAATACATCCTGAACACGTCCGAACCGTTCAGCTCGCTTACTAATTTCCTTGCCAAGACTTATATCATCAACCGAGTGAATGAGATGTATATACTCAGCAATGTATTTGGCTTTGTTTGATTGCAGATGACCGATGAAATGCCAGTGAAGCGGATGCATTGCCAACACCTGACGTTTTTCCTGCAATTCCTGTACGTAATTCTCGCCGAAATCTATATGTCCGGCACCAACGGCTTCCTGAATAGCCTCTACCGGAAATGTCTTAGATACTGCGACAAGCTGGACATCCTCTGATCGACGCCCACACTTTTGGCAGGTCTGTTCGATGCGTTTTCGCAGATTTTTGAGATTTTCAGCAATCATTCAGTTCCAGCAAGAAGTAAATATACTCCAACTCACCGCTAAAATCAAATAGAAATATCGAATAAAAGAGCTTTTTGCATTCCTTGACTTCCACTCGTTTATTTCTTTTATTTAAATAGTACGTATTAATGGTGGAGTAAGCAGTGCCAGATTTTGATCGTAATAATGATGACAATATTGGTCCGAAGCCGAATAAGCGCTCGGAGGATGATGTACGACGATTCCGCGAGTCACTGCGAAATGGCGGTAAAGACATCAATAATCCGGAGGCGTTGGAAGAAATAATCCAATTCTATTTTGAGCATGAGAAGTTTGAAGAGGCATTGACATATGCCGATCGGCTTCTCTCGTTTGAACCGTATAATGCAGAGGCATGGCAACGGAAAGGAATGATTCTCAACAACCTCTTTCGCTATAATGAAGCACTTGATTGTTTCGATAAGGCTTTGGGTCTGAACCCTACGGATCCTGAGGCGTACATTAATAGAGGTATTACACTGGACAATCTGAATCGAATTACAGAAGCGATGGCGTCATTCGATAAAGCTCTCGAACTCGATTCATCCCACGAAGACGCCTTGTTACACAAAGGTATAACACTTGAAAAACTTGAGCGTTTTGTGGAGGCTGAATCTATATTCCATCACGTTCTTCAGATTGATCCGGAACATATCGATGCTTGGTACGAACTCGGTTATTGTTACGATTACCTTGATAAACCTGCTGAGTCCATTCGTTGCTATGATGAACACCTCAACCGCGACCCATTTAATTATAATGCCTGGTATAACAAAGGCATTGTACATAACAGAGTCGGGCAATTTACGAAAGCTATCGAGAGCTATGAATATTCTCTTGCAATTAAGGAAGACTTCTCGGCAGCTTGGTTCAACATGGGCAATGCATATGCAAATCTGGGGCGACTCCAGGATGCAATTCGCTGCTTTAAAACAACATTGACCTATGAATTAAAAGATGTCGCAGCCCTGCATAATCTCGGAAATGCCTACGAAGAACTGAACGATTTCCACGAGGCACTTTCCTGTTATTCATCTGCTATTGAGATTGACAGCCAACATCATGAATCCTTTTTCGGTATTGGATGCTGTCATGATGCAATGGGCCACACTGAGCAAGCATATACTGCATACAAGAAAGCTCTGGATATTCATCCAGAGTACTCCGAATATTGGTACGCCTGCGGAGATGCTCTTTACAATCTTGGAAGAATCGACGAATGTATCGAGTGTTACCGGAAAGTTATCACTTTGGATCCGAAAGACTCCGAGATTTGGTTCGACCTCGGTGATACTTTAGGTGAGAAAGGAATGTATTCCGAGGCATTAACAGCTTTAGGAGAATGCACGAAACTTGATCCGAAATTTGCACCAGCATATTTTAGCCGCGGAAAAGTATTGATATCGATGAATTTAAAGGAAGAGGCATCAAACGAGTTTTTCATTGCTTTCAATCTGGTTCCAGAGTTGAAAAAAGAATTTGAGCAATTATTTCCGAATCTCACCACTGATCGGCTGTTTGCACACCTCTTTGGGAAACAGTAGCATTCTCTCCGCATTGCAGTTTATCTCTGCTATTTATATTGTAACATACTCAGTATGTTTTTTTGATAGCGAAATATTCAACTTTTTAATCTCCTCCCCTCCTAGGGGAGGACTTCCGCCAGAGGCGGATGCGCCTCTGGCGCAAAGGTGGGGTCTGTTGTTCTTTGACCTCACCCCCGCCTGCCAAAGCACACTTTGTGCGGCGGGCAGGCTAACCCTCTCCTATGAGGAGAGGGAATTTTTCTTCTATATTATATAAATAATACTGAGCAGTTACTATTTATTTAGTCAGGACATTCAACCATGAAGCACTATGCAGTTATTGGCCATCCCATCGGACATTCTCTTTCACCTTTGATGCACAATACAGCATTCCAGTTGCTCGGCTTGGATTGCCAGTACGAAGCACTTGATATCGAACCGGCTTCTTTGAAGCAAGCCGTTGAACACTTCAGAGAACAGAAATGGGGCGGGTTCAACGTGACCGTTCCACATAAAGAAGCAATCATCCCTCTCATAGATGAAGTCGTCCCAGAAGCACTTGCAGTCGGCGCTGTGAACACTGTCGTGAATCGAAATAATAAATTAATTGGATATAACACAGACGTTATCGGTGTTGAAAGATCGCTTCACCTCGAACGAGAAAAAATCGAGGGTACAATGTGTACCATTATGGGTTCTGGTGGTGCAGCTCGCTCAGTGGCGCACGTACTTATTCATATTATCAGACCTAAGGCGATTACTTTCTCAGTTCTATTTCCCGAACAAGCTCAAGCGATTATTAAAAGCCTTGGCAGCAACAATGTCCAATTCAATGTTATCCATTGTACTGACGCGGCGCTTGAAACTGCAATCAAGAACTCCACACTCATCGTTAATGCCACCACGGTTGGAATGTTCCCTCATGTCCTTGATTCTCCACTTCCAAATCAACACTGGTTATCAAATAAGCATATTGTCTTCGACCTTATTTATCGTCCATTAACTACCCGCCTGCAAAGCGACGCACACGCTGCCGGCGCAAAAACAATTGACGGTTTGGGGATGTTTATTCATCAAGGGGCAGCGGCATTTCAACTCTGGACAGAAAAGGACATGCCTTTAGATCAGGTACGACAGGTTCTTGAAACAAAGTTGACATCAGATAATGATTGAATGAATTCGCAAGGGAAGAAATCGGAAGTCTTTATGTGTAATTGACACTGAATGATAAATATGATAGCTTTGAAACACGATTTCACCATTGTTCTCACATAAGCAGACATGTATGAATAAGGCTGTTTTCTTTTCAATATTTTTAGCAGGTATTTTATGCATTTTTAGTAGTTGCAAGAAAGAAAAATCCGAATGTCTTACCTGCCCGCCACCGCCGCTGGACACAACCTCTCACGCGATCCAATGGCAAACACCCGACACGCTCGGCACACAAGGATTGATAAGGGACGTCTGGGTATTTGAAGTAAACAATGCCTGGGTGGTTGGAGAAATACACACCGCACAAACAGATAAAGTTGATTCACTTGGAAATTGGGTCACCCCATACAATGCTGCGCATTGGGATGGAAGCAAATGGACTTCATTGAAAATACAATTCTATACTATTTGTGGGCAAGCAGATATCTATGCATATCCAGCGTATGCCATTTGGGCTTTTTCTCCTACTGATATTATGATAGCCTCCAATTCACAGATTGCAAGAATGAATGGAGTAACTCAAATTGGGACCGCTTGTCTTCCGGTTTCAGTAAACAAGATCTGGGGTTTCAATAGTAATGCAGTGTACACAGCAGGTCCTTTGGGTCAAATTGGATTCTGGAACGGATCAAGTTGGATGAAGATGACCAGCAACACCACGGTGGATTTACAAGATATCTGGGGTATTGACGGCTCACATATTTGGGCGACAGGAACAAATGTAAGCGATGGACATTGTGTAGTGTTGCAATGTAATGGAACGAGTTGGACGACGATATATGACAATGCCACTAAGTCACCAAATGAAGTACAAGCCTTTTATACTGTATGGTCTGATCACGGGTCAGAAATTTATCTTGCCGGCCAGAGTTGGATTCGTTTGATGAATTTGAGCAATGGTACATTTCGTACGCTTGATTCACTTTCACATTACGAGGCAGAGCGTATCCGAGGACTTAGTGCGAACGATATTTTCCAAGTTGGATTCGGAAGTGAAGTCATGCATTTTAATGGAAAAAGTTGGTACCATTATCCGGAGATTCTTTCACTCAACGGCGGCAATGCGTGGTTTTACAGTGTGCATCCGACAAATGATTTTGTGGTTCTTGGAGGAATATATTTGACCGCGTTAAATGGATTTCCCGTTGTCATACGCGGATACAGATAACACAACTACACACCACGAGTGCCGCATAACAGTTATCACAATCCATTTGGCGAAGCTCCCGAAGGGATGCCTTCGGCACATCCCTTTGGGACAATCCAACAACAAAGATCAAATCCCCCAATCCCCCTTTTCTGAAAAGGGGGAGCGAGGGGGAT
>PLMS01000041.1 GCA_003142575.1 Ignavibacteriota bacterium | reverse complement strand
GGATTGATCCTGTGTGTGCTTTCGGCAAATTATGTATTTACGAAGTATGCGAAACTTTGGGAGTATTCAATTCAGAAAGAAGGTGGTAATCCATGAAAGAAGAAAAAAATACTTCGTTGTTTTTCAGTCTGATTATGACATTTCAGGCGGCTGCGATGCAGCAAATGGGGAAACTGAAAAATCCCATTTCCGACAAAATTGAGCGAGATCTTCAGCAAACTCAATTATCCATCGATATTCTGGATATGTTGGAGGAAAAAACAAAGGGAAATTTATCAGATGACGAATCTCGTTTTCTCAAAGGGATTTTGCAGGAACTTAAGTTGAATTACGTCGATGAGTCGACAAAGGAACAGCAATCTGCAGATAAGGAAAAGACTCAATCATGAAATTTGGAATTTGCGGAAATCTAGAAAAGAAAGAATTACCACAGGTCATCGAAAGGCTTATGATTCGATGTCATAAGGAGAAAGTGCAGTACATTCTTCCGGAAACACTGGCAAAAGGATTACGTGGAAAGATCGATAAGCAGTTTCTCCTTCGTTCGAATATTGTTTCTGAAACAAAGTTGCCGACAGCATGCGACATTGTCATCTCGATTGGCGGTGATGGGACGATTCTTCGGATTGCACGGCTCGTAAGCAGTCACGCAACGCCGATACTTGGAATTAATTTAGGGAAATTAGGATTTCTTGCAGAAGTGTCTCTTGAAGAGCTCGATGATTGTATCACCGAGATATTACGAGGTGATTATAGAATCGAAGATCGGATGATGCTGCAAGCACGCATCAATAAATCAAAACAATGCATATTTGCACTCAATGACATTGTGCTCAGCCAAACCGATTCTTCGCGTATGTTCAGTGTGCAAACATTTGTGAATGGTGAATTTCTTTCAAAATTTACTTGTGATGGCACCATCGTTGCAACGCCAACTGGTTCCACTGCGTATATGCTTTCGAATGGCGGTCCCATTGTTACACCGACAAACCATTCTATGCTCATTAATCCGATTAGCCCGCATTCACTAACCGCAAGAACGGTCGTTGTACCGGAAGAATCAATTATTACACTCAAGGTTCAAACTGCACACGGTAAAATGCGAATTACTGCAGATGGTCAATCTCAGATATTCGTACGACTTCCATTGGAAGTGGTGATAGAACGCTCGCTGCTTGTTACAAAACTTGTGAAGAGAATGAACACCAGTTACTACGATGTTCTGCGGAGAAAACTGCACTGGGGAAGAGATGCACGGAATTTGTCAGGGCACTAACATTTAATTATATTTCGCTCCTTCATTAATCCACGTTTTTATGCCAGTGATTTGATTTTGTGTTAATTGCGGAAACTTAGGTGGTGGCATAGGGGACAAGCTTCCTTCTAAGTGCTGAACCAAGGTACTATGGTTTGCATCGCCAGGAATAACAAGTCCGGTACGATTTATAAGAGCTGAATATGAAGGACTTTCAAGATTCAATCCGGCTGTCGGTGCACTGCCTCCATGACATGGCGAAGGTGCACATTTCTGTTGAAATAATGGTTCAACATTCTTAGTAAAACTTACGTTACTATCTGGAAACGGCTCTAATGATGGATTCGTTTGTGTATCTTTGCAGGATGTAAGTCCACTTGATACAAGAAGAATAAAACCAAAAAAAAGAAAAAATAGAAGAAGACGCATCATCGAGATTCGTAGACTCTTTCGTTGAAAATTAATGATAAGATACTGAAAACTCATTCCCCTTGCAATGAATTTCTGATTGACTTTGCTCCGATCCTTGGGTATATTTTATGCGAATAATGGGCCGTTAGCTCAGCATGGGAGAGCGCCACAATGGCATTGTGGAGGTCACCGGTTCGAGCCCGGTACGGTCCACGAAAAGGACAATCTGGATGATTGTCCTTTTTCTTTATAGGCTCAGCAAGAAAATCGGGTAGTGGGCTACTTTGGATTCCATTTTTATCTATTCTCTCTCTGTTTATGGAACTATTCTGCATTTGACATTAATTTCTGATTGTGTTAGCTTTGAATGTCGCGCCTAAGCCACTAAATACTTCATTAATTGCACGGGGATTATTATGTCACTCTACAAGTATCCGAATTATTTAACACAAAGCCCAGATGCCGCCTTTGATAATATTTATGAACCCGGTACATCATCGCCTCATTCCGGTATATATCGTTGCGAAGGATGTGGACATGAAATAACTCATGTTAAAGATAAACCCTTGCCGCCACAAAATCATCATACACATACGCCTAACCAAGGGAGAATTCGCTGGCGTATGATAGTATATACTACGAACCAATAGATGGTAATTGTAAGTCCATTGGAATGACATTTGTAGATTGATATTGAGACCACAAACAGGGTGCTAATCGAGAAATAGCCGTTGAAATAGCAACAAGTTTGTCTGTCGGAATATTCCTTTGCATAAAGGATAATATGGCTTTTACATCATCATCTACAACAAGGTTATACTCTAAATCGTATTTGTAAACCTTGCTGTCATTGGTTTTTTTTCTCATAGCTATATCTTTCTTATCTTTCTTCACATAAGAAATTAATGACATAAGGCGGGCAATGCAATAGGAATGTGAGTACACTTGAAGACGTTGACTTTGTCAAATTGAATGGCTATAATAAATCCCCCTCGCGTCTTTGCCCCTCAACGATGCGAGGACTCGAAGCCTCGGTGCCATTGGCGTGATGCCGAGGCTTCATTATTTTTAAGCCGCTTTCTTCATCTGTATTCCGAGTAATAAATTCTCCCATGTCCAAATCGTATGTGTAACATTCGCTTGCATTGCTGGAGTTACTCTCAATGATGAATGAATCCTCATAAAGTTGTAATGATAGAAATGCAGTGCAACGGCGACCCAAAAGAGTCGCCGTTAAACCAATGCTTCTGACGTTGGTGGTGTAGATCATTGGATATGTAAATAGCCCCATTCCCAATTAGACTATATTCGTTATTGACTTAAAAGTAAATTATACTTATAATACTTGACCAAAATTAACTTATAAGTTATATTTGGTCACTATGCCGGACAAGACAAATACATGGTTTTTCACCTCAAAAAGATTAATGAGTTATCAGGCATTGGATGTACCATATATTCACCTGTAATTGATAATTTGGCACAAACGCTTTTTGATAAATTTATCGATGAAAATGATCAAATCTACCCAGAGGAAATAGAAGATATCTTTTATACCGTTGAAGCAATTGGAAAAATTGGCGCGAAAGAAACATTTTTCAAATTAAACGAAGGGCACTTAGGAGATGGCGTATCTGCTCTTTACGATGTCCCCAGGAAACTGAGACTCTTTTGCATTAGGTATGGTACCGAGGTTGTCATAATTGGCGGAGGTGCTATAAAAGAAGTCCGAAAATATCAAGAAGATCCAAAGTTAAAACTGCGTGCCGAGCAAATGATACTAATTTCAGCAGCAATAACAAAAATACTTAAAGATTGTAGTGATGAGATATATTGGAATGGTAATCATTTTTCAGGAACCCTAATAAAATAATATATTGATCTTATATGAGCAAAAGCATAGACAGAATCTTACAAAGACGAAATCCACAAAAAGCAGAATTAGTTCGGAAAAGGATGTTATTTGCTGCGAAACTTTTTGACCTAATCACCTCAAGGCGATTAAACCAAAAAGAAGTTGCAGAATTACTTGACAAGCATCCTTCTGAAATAAGCAAATGGCTTAGTGGTACTCATAACTTTACTCTTGATACAATTTTCGAGATAGAAGATAAGATAGGAATCGATTTAATTAATTTAGAACAGAAAAAACCCGATAAATGTTTGTTTGTCATTACGAAGACATTTGATAACGGAATTGGAGAATCTTTTAATATCGGCAAATCAAAAAGTATTATTCCACAAGGAGTACTAATTGCAGAATATGAATTCTCCGAAAGCACAATAAGTAGAGTTCAATAAAAATGAGTGAATCGCCTAAAGAAAATATTTCTATCCAGCTAAGGATAAAAAAAATTGAACAGGTAAGGACAGATATTACACTGCCCACAACGCCAATCGATCCATTATCCTTAAATCATACGGTGAAAATGACCAACTTACTTGATACTGGGCAAAAATTGGTGACTATTAATATTAGCGATTCAATTCATGATAAAGAGCAACAAAATATTTATACCTTTATTGAAATCAAAATCGAATTTGAAGTAATAGGACTTGAATTGGTAGTCAAACAAACGGCACCCAATAATCTTGAAGTTGCGGATAAATTAATTCTTACATTAAACCAAATATCAATATCCACCCTAAGAGGAGTGGTTTTTTCACATCTCAAGGGAACACCCTTGAGCGAATTTTATATGCCGATATTTGACCCAAGACAGTTCTTACCTATTAAGGTAGAACCACTTAAATAGATTCTGGTTTACCTCAATCAATTCATTCTTTCTCTTATCCGCGAACAGCGCGTACCCGTGTGGTACAATTTCACCTTTTCGTAAGTCTCTAACAACTACCCATCGTTCCCTGTCTTCAATATGTCGGGCTTTGGGATTTTCATAAACGCAGGTAATATACCACTTATCCCCGCCGTTCATTGTTCGAGCAAAACTGATAGCTTCAGACTTGGAAAGACTGTTGCTAATTGCGAACATTAATTGTTTGTTGTTTTTCTGCATAAATACTCAATATGAGATAATAAAAATTTTGTGTGACATAATTTTGGTTCTCAAGGATAAATGTTTTTTGTGTCAAGTGATTTTTTTATGTGTTCAGCCCCTCAAAAAACACTTAATTATTA
>PLMS01000038.1 GCA_003142575.1 Ignavibacteriota bacterium | reverse complement strand
GCCGGCAACGAAGCCGCACGCCGCTATCTGAACGCTGAAATCTCGCGCGAGGACGCAGTTCAGTGGCTTATCAATTACGCGCTGATGTCGCCGGAACGCGCACAACAACGCACGCGTTTCTTCGACCAGTATCGCAGTTACGTCATCAATTATAATTTCGGACTGGATTTGATACGTCAGTACATTGAACGACGCGGCGGGACAGAAGACAAGCCGGTAAAACGCTGGGAAGAATTCACAAAACTCATTTCATCACCGCGATTGCCTTCGGGATTGCTCTAGATGTCGCCTATCAAATCAAAAATACCAAAAGAAGAACGTCCCTACCTCGACCGCCTCTTGGACGAAATCCGTTATCGGATATCCGGAGTAGAAGACATCGATGTAGCGAGCCTATCCATACCGCGCTATACCGGTGAGTTCTGGACATCGAAACAACGCCAGGCACACTCACTGCATGAAGTATCGTACCGAGCATGCTTTAAACCGCAGCTTCCAAACTTCTTCATAGAATATCTGACGAAAGAAGGCGATGCCGTGTACGATCCATTCAGCGGGCGCGGAACAACCGTATTAGAAGCAGGATTGATGGGCAGAAATGTCATAGCAAACGATATCAATCCCTTGAGCGCTCTTCTCAGCAGACCCCGATTCTTCCCGCCGTCCCTTGAAGAATTGATGAAACGATTGAACGATATTCCGATGGATGAAAACGAAGATGCTGAAATCGATCTCTCGATGTTCTTTCATCCAAAGACCGAAGCAGAAATCGTTTCCATAAAAAATTATCTCACCGAACGTCACCACAGCGGCACGGAAGACGACATCGATCGGTGGATACGGATGGTTGCGACCAATCGGTTGACCGGGCATTCCAAGGGATTCTTTTCCGTGTATACACTGCCGCCAAATCAAGCCGTGAGCGCCGATAGCCAGCGAAAAATCAATGTGAAGATGCAGCAAACTCCGGAGCATCGGGACACTCGTGTCATCATTTTTAAAAAATCCAAGACACTGCTGAGTGATATAACAACAGCAGAACGCATTCTTCTTCAACAAATTGGTACAGCTGCACGCTTCCTCACATCCGATGCACGAGAAACGAAAACCATTGCTGCCAACTCAATTCAGCTTACGGTAACCTCGCCCCCTTTCCTCGATGTTGTCGATTACGTGCAGGACAACTGGCTGCGCTGCTGGTTCAACGATCTCGATGCGGCAGAAGCTGCGAAAACAATTACCATGGCACGAACGCTGGAGGATTGGTCGGCAGTAATGTTCGGAGTCTTCCGCGAGCTGCATCGCATAACCAAACCGCGCGGTTTCGTGGCATTCGAAGTCGGTGAAGTGCGGAATAATAAAATACGCTTAGATGAACATGTAGTGCCGCTCGGAGTAAAGGCAGGGTTTTCGTGCATTGGGATCATCATTAACGAACAATACTTTACCAAAACATCGAACATTTGGGGTGTTGACAACAACGAAAAAGGGACAAATTCCAACCGGATTGTTCTTTTCAGAAAGGAGACAAAATGATTTGGCGTGCTATTTTCATATTCACATTGCTTTCTCTTGTTTCATGCTCCAGCAGATATTTCGCGCTTCGGAATAACGATCGCATCGTATTTTTTGGCGATTCGATTACACAGATGGGAGTAAAACCTAACGGGTACATTGCACTCATCAAAGATTCACTCTCAAGAGAATTACCTTCCATCGAAATAATCGGTGCAGGTATCGGCGGAAACAAAGTGCCCGACCTTCAAGCAAGAATCGACTCCGATGTCATTGCCAAGAACCCGACCATCGTCGTTATCTACATCGGCATCAATGATGTCTGGCATTTTATTACACCCGGGCGTGTCGGCACGCCGAAAGATAAGTATGAAGCAGGATTAGAAGAAATCATCGGTAAGATACAGAAAACGGGCGCGCGTGTTATTCTCTGTACTCCAACCGTCATTGGTGAGAAAAAGAATGGAAAAAATCAGCTGGATGCGCAATTAGATGAATACTCTGGAATCAGCCGCCGCGTTGCACAAAAAACAAAGATCGAACTCTGCGATTTGCGAAACGCTTTTGTGAGTTACCTCAAGATGCATAATCCTCATAATGCTGAGAAGGGAATCTTGACAGTCGATAAAGCACACCTCAGCGATAAAGGGAACCGTCTCGTTGCTGAGGAATTACTCAAGGCACTCAAACAATAATTGATCGGCTGCAGCGAGAGCGGCATAGAAAACGACATCAATCGGTGGATCCCGATGGTTGGCGCAAATCGGATGATCGGGCATTCAACGAGATTCTTTACCATCGAACATCTGGGGCGTCGATAACAACGAAAAAGGCATAAATTCCAACCGGATTGTGCTATTCCGGAAAAGCTGAGTCGCTTCGTTTGATTTTTTCAGCACAAAATTATATGTTTCCCTATAAGCATTGCAGAAAGAGGAAATAATTCCATGAAACGCCCGATGTTCACTCTTCTTCTCCTCGCGCTTCTTACTTTTCACTGTAAAGATAACACACAGGTCAACGGCCCTTCTCCAAATTCAGACATTATAGCATTTTCTTTTGGATACATGAATTCTGCCTGGGGGTACATTCACAACGGCGGTTTCATTACACGTACCGGTACAATGTATACCTTTCATTATACTAATTACGCCCTCGATACTATCGTACGAATCGAACAAGACGGGCTTCTTACTACTTCCGAAATGCAAACGATTGTACAGGCAAGCACAATGAATTCACGCACCGTCTCTTCCGACACAATGACACTCATGCTTCTGCTTATTGATAAAGTAATACCGACAAATATTTCGCCGTGGACCGGATGCGGTGCCGATATGGGTGAGGTATACTTATGGGGATACAACAAGGCTTCAGACAGCACATACACCGTCGTTGATTTATACGAACGGGGTGATCGTCAACGAAGGAATCTCACTCCGGAGGCATATCCATTAACTTGTTATTTGGGAAGTATGACAGGAATAACAATCGATACTACTTCATGCCGTTAAATCACTTTTAGTTTAAAGAAAAATCAAATACCTCCATTCGCTTTCGATTTCATCCCTTTTCCGGCTCTATCTTAAATCAAACTTCTGTATATTGTACTATATGAATAAAAAAGAACTTGAAAATCTTCACGCTATCATTCATAGAGCACTTGAAGAAGATATAGGCAGTGGCGATATCACAACCCTCAGCACGGTTCCGGCAAAGTCCGTTCTGAAGGGAACATTCATCGCAAAAGAATCCGGAGTGATAGCCGGATTGGAAGTGGTGCGCGAAACGTTGCAATATCTCGACAAGCAGGTTTCGTTTTCGCCGAAAGTTACCGACGGCAAACTTGTTTCCAAAGGAACTGTTCTCGCAACGGTGCGCGGTAGAGGACGAGTTTTACTGACAGCCGAGCGAACGGCATTGAATTTTCTTCAGCGAATGTCCGGTATTGCTACACTCACCCGCGCGTACGTCGATGCCGTCAAAGGAACTGATACAGTTATTCTTGACACTCGCAAAACATCTCCGGGCAATAGATTACTCGATAAACAAGCGGTCCTCCTTGGCGGGGGAGCTAATCATCGATTCGGATTGTTTGATATGGTACTGATAAAGGACAATCATATTGCCGCCGCTGGAGGAATCACGCAAGCGGTGACGCAAGTCTGGGCAACGGATACGATGAAACGGTTGATCGAAGTGGAAGTGAAGAATCTTGAAGAACTGCGGGAAACGCTCTCGCTGAAAGTCGATCGCATATTACTCGATAATATGGATATCAAAACGCTCCGTGAAGCCGTCCGTTTTACCGCCGGACGCGTTCCTCTGGAAGCTTCCGGTAATGTCACACTCAAGAATGTTGCCGCAGTAGCCGCAACCGGTGTTGACATGATTTCCGTCGGTGCACTGACACATTCAGTACGCGCTCTGGATATTAGTTTTTTGATAAAAGGATAATAGCCGAATAAATTTCTAATCTTAATACTCAATATAATTCCCTCTCCTCAAAGGAGAGGGTTAGGGTGAGGTCAAAGAATATAGGAACCCCGCCTTAGTCCTCCCCTAAGAGGGGAGGAGACCTGTCAATCAGAACAACGAACATATTCATGACACAAAACGAAATATATCAGGATCTGAAAACAAAATTGCATGATGTCGTGCCGGATGTCGAGCTGCGAATAAAATCCGAACTCGCATTCGAAATCAATAAGCTCAAAGTCGAACGCAACGCCGTCATCCTTGGACATAATTACATGGAACCGGCACTCTTCCATTCCATCCCCGATTATTCCGGGGACTCTCTTGAGTTGAGCCGGATTGCCTCTAAAACCGATAAAGATATTATCGTGTTCTGCGGTGTGCGTTTTATGGCAGAGACAGCAAAAATCTTATCACCGCAAAAGACCGTTCTTATTCCGGCGAAGAAAGCCGGCTGCTCGCTCGCAGATGGAATTACCGCCGATGATGTTCGTCGGTTGAAAGCAAAATATCCGGGCGTTCCGGTTGTAACATACATTAATACGACCGCGGAAGTCAAAGCAGAATCGGATATTTGCTGCACATCCAGCAATGCAGTGGCAGTGGTTCAATCGCTCAAGAGCGAAACGGTTATTTTTCTTCCGGATGAATATCTTGCCCGCAATGTTGCGCGCGCAACGAGAAGACACATTATTTTTCCGTCTTTGACCGGAGGCGAACCGGAAACCGACACGCTTCTCGATAAACCTATCATCGGCTGGAAAGCACGGTGCGAAGTGCACGAAAAATTCACTCTCGAAGACATCCAAAATATACGCAAGCAATTTTCTGATGTTGTCATTCTCTCTCATCCTGAATGCAGTCCGGAAGTTGTTGCGGCATCGGATTTCTCCGGAAGTACGACAGAAATGATCCGTCATGTCCAGCGCACGAACGCTGCGCGTTATCTTTTACTGACGGAGTGTTCGATGGGCGATAACATCATGGCTGCTAATCCGGAAAAGAATATGCTTCGTTTGTGCAGTATCCGATGCCCGCATATGAATGAGATTACGTTAGAAGACACATTAGAAGCGCTCCGTCAAACGCGGTATGTCGTCGAAGTGCCGGAAGAGATCCGTGTGCGCGCACTGCGTGCGGTCGAGCGGATGCTGGAAATTATTCCATCGGCGGCAGATTAATTTTTTTTGATAGTCAAGCCCGCACGTTTTAGGTAGGAATGATGAACCTTTTTATCGGATAGACCATGCAAGAACATATCAAATGTGATGTACTTATTATCGGATGCGGGGTTGCAGGCAGTATCGCCGCGTTGCAGCTTGCAGATGCCGGTGTTCATGTCGTTGTAGCGACACGCTCATCGAATCCCGAAGAGTCCAATACTTACTATGCGCAAGGCGGAATCGTGTACGAAGGAGAAGGAGATTCGCCGGAACTTCTCGCCAAAGACATCCTGCATGCGGGTGCCGGGTATTGCAATCCGCAAGCAGTGGAGCTCCTTGCAAAGGAAGCACCCAAACTCGTTCGCTCGCTTCTTCTGGAAAAACTCTCTATTCCCTTCGACCGAACAGCCGATGGAAAACTCTCCCTCGTACTCGAAGGCGGACACAGCATCGCTCGCATTCTTCATGCGGCAGATTCCACCGGCAGCCTTATCGAACGGCACCTGATTCAGGCGCTGAAGGGAAAAGGAAATATCACATTATTGACCGACACAACAGCAGTAGACTTACTTACTCCAGCTCACCATTCTTTGAACCGGCTGACGGTGTACGATCCACTCTCCTGNNCGTTCCTTCTCAATCAGGCAACAGGACACGTACAGCGAGTACTTGCACGCACGACTATTTTGGCATCCGGCGGGTTGGGACAAATATTTCTCCGGACAACGAATCCGGCAGGAGCGCGGGGCGACGGATTGGCGATGGCGTACCGTGCCGGCGCCAGAGTTCTCAATTGCGAATTTATGCAGTTCCATCCAACGGCATTCTATCAGCAAGGCGCGCCGTGTTTCCTCATTACCGAAGCAATGCGCGGGGCAGGTGCCCGGCTGTTGGATTCCACCGGCAATTTGTTTATGCAAAAATACGATCCCGAATGGAAAGATCTTGCTCCGCGTGATGTTGTTGCCCGAAGCATTCATCAGGAAATGCTGACGAGTGGAACCACACACGTTTTTCTCGATATTGCATCGCATCTTCCGGAAAACGAAATTCGAGACCGCTTCCCTTTTATCTACGAAAAATGTCTTGAGTATGGTGTCGATATTACGCGCGAACCTATCCCGATTGTTCCGGCAGCACATTATTTTTGCGGTGGCGTGTGGGTCGATCTCTGGGGACGAACAACGCTCAACCATCTCTATGCCGTCGGCGAGGTTGCCTGCACAGGACTTCATGGCGCCAACCGGCTTGCAAGCACATCATTACTGGAAGGTGTCGTTTGGGGCAATCGCGCCGCAGAACATATTCTCCGTACCATGGAAGAACATCCGAAGCCGCGCATGGATGAAATTCTGCCGTGGATTGAAACCGGTACGGAGATTCCGGATTCCGCACTCATCAGTCAGGATATGAGCGTCATCAAACACATTATGTGGAATTACACCGGACTCATTCGCACCACCGAACGGTTACAGCGCGCCCTGCGCGAACTGCGCCATCTTGAATCCGAAATCGACCGCTTCTATCAAGCCGTCAAGTTGACAGACGACATTATTGGACTGCGCAATGCCGTACGCGCTGCTATCATCATTACCATCGCGGCGTGGGAAAATAAAACGAGCGTCGGCTGCCATTATAGACAGTGATGGAGATGAATAACTGATTTTACGAAAAAAGCCGAACTTTACAGATGATCGTAAGGAATTACTCGATTCACCTCCCCTTCTTCCCGTCCTTGACAAGGAGGGGATATGGGATGGTCAAAGTTATTTGGGAAATGAGTTCTGCTGATTGCCATTCTTCATTTTATGTGTAACAACAGGAAATAACATGAAACATATCTTTCTGTATGCACTTCTTTTAATATTCTCTGGAAAAACATTCTCTCAGGATTCGGTAATATTAAAATCTGAACACGAAATGACAACATTTGTCATGGGATTTCTTGTGAAAGGACCTTCTTGGACGCAGGATAAGACTCCAGAACTAGCAAAACTTCAGCAAAACCATATCGCACACATTTTCAGTCTCGTCGATTCAAACAAAGCGGCAATTGCAGGGCCATTTTTGGATAACCAGGAGATACGCGGCATCATTGTATTCAATACCGACTCCATTGAACTTGCACGCACATGGGAATCTGATGATCCCGCAGTTCAAGCGGGACGATTTTCGATGCAGTTCACAAAGTGGTTTGCCGGTAAAGGAATTATGAAACATCCCGACACACCTATTGTCTTTGTAAAGTATTATTTTGCATTATTGAAAAAAGGGCCGAAATGGATTCCGGCAGAAACAGACGAAGTGAAGAAAATTCAGAAAGGACATATGGCAAACATTAATGCCATGGCAAAGACGGGTAAATTAGTTCTTGCCGGACCATTTTTTGATGACGGCGATAACCGCGGTGTTTTTCTGTTCAAGACGGAATCGCTTGAAGAAGCACAAGCTCTTTGCACTCACGACCCGGCAGTACAGGCAGGCCGTTTGATTGTGGAATTGCATCCCTGGATGGTGGCAAAGGGTTCATTACCATAGACATGAGGGAATGAGGTTTTGTTTGTCATTCCCATCCCGACGAAGTCGGAAGGAATCCAGGTCAAGATCCTTTGATACTGGATTCCCGACAGCTGGAAGCCTGATAATGTATCACGCTTCACGTGATTCAATTTTACGCCTCCGGCTGGGAATGACTATCACTTTTCTCCCTGTTTTTATTTAGAACTGCGCCAACATATCAAAACAATAGAACATCTCGGAGTTGAACATTATTGTGGCAACTGAAAAGACATTTTACGTCTATATACTTGCCAGCAAAAGAAATGGCACACTTTATATTGGCTTAACAAGTGATTTGGAACAACGCATCTGGGAACACAAGCACGATGTCTATGAAGGATTCACCAAACGTCACAAAGTTCATTTATTAGTATATTATGAAGATGGTGGAGATGCTTTGAACGCTATTGGACGAGAAAAACAAATGAAGAAATGGAGCCGTGCTTGGAAGATTCGTTTAATTGAAAAACATAATCCTCAATGGAAGGATTTATATGAAGAAGGGATTCTTCCATTGCCTTTGGAGTGAATTACTTTTAGTCCTGTCTGTCATTCCCACACGTTTTTAGTGGGAATCCAGGGCAAGGTTCTTTTATACCGGATTCTCTGCCTGGCTGGCAGGGATTCAGATCTTTGTTTCCTTGGTTCTGGATTCCCGACAGAAGCATTCGGGAATGACGGCGTTTTTTAAGATGCCTACTTGAGAAGGATTTCCCCTTCTTTCCTGCCTTTATTTAATACTGAATTTTCCTTATACTTTGTTCACCGTATTTATTATTGAAAGGAACAAATAATGTATAGACCGCAGATCACGGTTGTGGATTGCACCATCCGCGACGGTGGATTAATGAATAAATCTCAGTTTACATTGGATTGTGTGCAGGCAGTGTACAAAGCCATTTGCGAATCAGGCATCCATATAGTAGAGCTGGGGTACCGAAACAGCCGGAAGATGTTCGATCCGGAAAAATACGGTGCATGGCGTTTCTGCGATGATGAGATGATCAAAAAAGTTGTCGGGGATAATAAATATCCGGACACGAAGATCGCCGTTATGATGGACGCGCATAAGAGCTCCGTCGACGACCTGCTCCCCAGAGATAAAAGTCTTGTGGACGTGATCCGCTGCGCCACATACGTAAAGGACATTGACAAATGCATTAAAATTTCCAACGATGCCAATGCAAAGGGGTACGAAACAACCATCAACATTATGTCTATCTCCACCGCACCGGAGCGGGAACTGAATGAAGCTTTACAGCAGATCCATGAAGAGACCAAGATCAAGGCATGCTACATTGTGGATAGTTTCGGCAATCTGTATTCTGAAGACATCGATTATTATGTTTCCAAGTATCAAAAAATGCTGCCCGGCATCGAAGTCGGTGTCCACATGCACAACAATCAGCAGCTTGCGTTCGCCAACACGATTGAAGGCATCATCCGCGGTGCAAACTATCTCGACGGCACGCTGTATGGATTGGGACGCGGCGCAGGCAACTGTTGTCTGGAGCTTTTACTCGGTTTCCTGAAAAATCCTAAATTTAATATGCGTCCGATCTTGGATGTCATTGCGTCTCACATTATTCCCCTGCAGAAAGAAATTACCTGGGGATACTCTGTTCCCTATATGGTAACAGGTATTATGAACCGGCATCCCGATGAAGCCATTAAGCTGATGATGCTTCCGGAAAAGGATCCGGCAAGATACAACTTCCGCGCATTCTACGAAAGGATGTTAGATCCGGAACCATAGATTCGTTTGAAAATTGTTGCAAGCTGACGTTTACTTCATTCTCAGGCCTCCGGCTGTCATGCCCGCGGACTTTTGGCGGGCATCCAGGTCTAGAGCTCCTCAATTCTGGATTCCCCGCCTGCCAAAGCGCGCTTTGTGCAGCGGGCAGGCCGACAGAAGCAATCGGGAATGACTTAAATGTTTCACACTTGCGTTTGAGAGATGCAATTGATAGATTACCAGCGTGGATAAGTAAGATACAATAAGTATCTGAAGAAAGAGGGGAATTGTTGGGAGCCATCGGAAGTCTACACAACTACAGTATTAGAACCAGTTTAATAATTGCCAAGCTTGGCTGCAGACCTTGCAGTCTATCACACAATTTCATCATGTTAGGCTGCAATATGCAGTCTAATCATAGTTAGCTGGCGTGAAATATAAATTAGTGGACGACTCTTAGCAGGGTAACTATGAATCCAAAGATTAAACTAGTCCGATACCTTTCAATTATTTCTATTAGCTACGCATTATTGATTATGACTGATCTCGTGTTACCATCACAGTATAGTGACTCTGTGATAGTTGAAGAAAAAAATCTTGGTATTACCGAGCATGGAAGAGGTGCTATTATTCTTGAAATATTCTTTTCCCACTCTATAAAAGGAAAAGGAAAGCATACTTCTAGTGGAGTTGTTAAAACGAGCTTTTATGATCAAATAAAAATTGGAGATAATCTTATTGTTCATTTTAGCAGAATCTTTAATAGTTGGAAACGAGTTGAATTAGTAAAGAATGGGGTTGTTGTTGAATCTGCCATGACGAAAGAAATTCTTCCATCTATACTTTTTATAATAATCTTTTGTATCCCTTTATATTCATTCAAGCCATCTGATATGTGGTGGAATGCGTCAATATTTTGGATTTCATATTGTATCATTAGTTTATTTGCTTTTGGTTCTTGGATTAAGTTTTTATTATCTCTTATTTAAATATCATGTTCTTTTTCTTTATCACGCCAGCTAACCAGGCGCTCAAGCTGACGGTTGCCAGCTGGGTACGTTAAACATGGCGCGCATAGGTTTCGTTCTTAATAATAAAATTATCAGTGTGAACTCACTTCGCTGGGTGCATTATGAAAGTTGGTCACGCCGCAGCTTAGCGCCCATCCGTTAGGCGCCGCCGAATATGGAAACAGAAAGCTCTTGTATGAGTACATATTTTAATATTTCATTAGTCCTCGCTACAATTGGCCTCGTTTGGGCGACAATCAAACTTGCCCAATATACAAAATCACTTTCAGCACTGACAGAACGTTTGGTTGATATTGAACATCGCAGAGATGAAAAGGAAAATATGTTTAAACGGCTTTCAGATCTGGGGAAAGGTTTAACGTCTGCCGAAATTGTACAAAGAATCTATGTCGAGAATTTTGCGGTTCAATTATCTAAGCCATTATCGCTTCCAATCGAGGAAATGCGAGCCATTGAAAATCTGCAATCACTCAAAATGTATGTCAAGGATACTGATTGTCACCCTATCTTGGATTCTCTGTGTAGCACATTTGATTCGGTGAGACGGGAAAAAGGTGCTATTAAATTAAATGCAGTCGACATTCACAAGCAAATGAGAACTTTACAAGAACGTCTTCAATGGTTTGTCGATGATGCGCGGCGGGAAATAAGTAACTCTGTGCAGAGTTGATGGTTGAGCTTATTTATTTCTGCGTCGGCGCCTAACCAGGCGCTCCCCGCTAAAATACAGCGGGATTTCGCAGACAACGCTCAACAAGCTAGCTCGGCTTGTCCAGAAGAATGCATCACGCAAAGCGTGATACTAAATTTGAATGAGCGCCCGCCCAAAGATAAAGCATGGCGGGTAAATGGGAACGTTAAGCCCCGCTAAAAAGAAGCGGGATGTAAACAACGCACATGGCACATAGAGGTTTGGATGTTTAATATAAACTTTTTAGCATGAACTATAGAAGAGGAAACACGCTACGCGTGTTACAGTTATGGGGCTCCGCCTGTTTTCAGCAACTTGAAAATTATCAGTGCCGCAGCTTAGCGCCCATCCGTTAGGCGGCACGAATAAGATGAATACTTATTTAATCATACTTGCTTGTTTTTTGCTAAACTGCATTGACTATTCCGGACATTGGTATTATTCAAAACGATTGATTGACCTAAACAATGATAATAAATTAGACACAGTTATAATTCAGGCAGATGGTCCATCGAGCGATAATCTATCGATAACACTATCCTTTATTGTCGATGGTAAAGAAGTCTGGGATGAGCGATGGAATAGTAATTATGAACTCGTTGATCCGCCAGACTTCGAAAAAGACAAAGTAAATCGGGATAATTATATTAGACTGGCATTGCAAAAAACTCTATCAGGTATTTCTATAGACACTTTTTGTATGTCAGATTATTTGGGTATGGCGCGTTCTTCTATAGATACTTCCATAGTTAACCATCCACCCAAGTTTCAATTATCATTTTCTTATGGCTATGAAAGTACAATTGTGTTGTATTGGGATTCGACGGCCTGTGTATTCCGAAAACTTTGGGACTGTTGTTAATAAATCTCGTGCGGCCTAACCACTTTAAAAAGGACA
>PLMS01000087.1:15335-17658 GCA_003142575.1 Ignavibacteriota bacterium | reverse complement strand
CGATATCAATTGCGATGAACATAGAGTCTTCCCGTTTTCCTTTGAATATATTTCTTAACTTTGCATTGTGAAAGTAACATCACCGGCATAACACACTCGCTGACCATCAGGTGTTGCAAGAACCAGTCCTCCATCAGCGGAAAGACTCATTGCACGCCCGTGCAGGTGCTCTCCTGCCTGAGTAAGCGTAACCTGTTTTCCGAACATTTTCGTTCGAGCTTTCCATTCATGGAGCGTTACCTCAAACTTGCCTGTTTTTACTTCCGCATAAAGTAGTTCTAATGATTTCATGATCTGCTGAAATATTTTCCTTCGGTCAAATTCTTTGCCGTATTCTTGGCTGAGTGACGTTGCCCGGTCTTTGAGTTCTTCGCTGAAGAGTTTCTGATTGACGTTCACTCCAATACCGATGATCGCATAGTCGAGTACATTGTGTTGAAAAGAACTTTCCAGGAGAATGCCGCAGCACTTCTTCCCATTCAAGAGTACATCATTTGGCCATTTGCACTCGCAGTGCGCACCGGTAACAGTTTCAAGGGCAAGTGCAACTCCTGCGGCAGCAAAGAATGGAAGCAGTCCAATCTTGTTGATTTCTAGTGTCGGGCGGATGATTGTCGAGAACAATAAGTTGCTTCCGGATTCCGCTTGCCATGTTCTTCCAAGCCGACCGCGTCCCGCTGTTTGGTATTCAGCAATGACCACGGTCCCTTCCTCAGCACCGGTACTTGCGAGTGTTTTCGCACATGCGTTGGTTGAGTCAATGGATTCATACGTAAATATCTTTTTTCCAAAGATGTGTGTGTTCAGTCCGCTTTGAAGCT
Source organism: Ignavibacteriota bacterium (assembly GCA_003142575.1). Lineage (GTDB taxonomy): Bacteria > Bacteroidota > Ignavibacteria > UBA10030 > UBA10030 > Fen-1298. The sequence goes on along the minus strand of PLMS01000087.1, from coordinate 16,837 downwards.
CTTCCTTTGAATACATTCGCACGGTATCCTATTCTTGGGTAGATTTTTTTATAAGCAGCCGGTTAAAATTCCCGAGTTTCCATCCAAGATCATAAATCATTCGACACATCTTTCCCATTCGTTCAAAGAGGATCTTATCGACGGTGTCGGTCGGTTTGTGATAGTCGGCGTGGATGCCATCAAAGAAAAAAACGATTGGTACTCCATTCTTTGCAAAATTATAATGATCACTCCGGTAATAGAATCGTTCAGGATCTTGTTCGTCATTGTATTTATAGTCAAGCGTCAACTGTTCCGATTCTGCATTCGCGGCTTGAAGTAGACTGTCGAGTTCAAGACTTATCTTGTCAGAACCAATAACGTATATATAATTAGTATCTTTGTGTGCTTCGTGGAGAGTATCAATACGCCCAATCATATCCATATTCAGGTCGGCAATTGTTTGATGAAGCGGAATTGCGGGATTGGTCACATAATATTGCGAACCGAATAATCCTTTCTCTTCGCCGGTGACTGTCATAAAGAGAAGGCTGCGTTTTGCTTTCACGGGATTTTTAACAAATGCCTCCGCAAGTTCTAAAATAGCGGCTGTACCGCTGCCATCATCATCCGCACCGTGATAAATAACGCCATCCTGAGTCTTTCCTAAATGATCATAGTGAGCAGTAAAGGCAACAACCTGTGCTTTGAGAATAGGATCGCTTCCAGGCAGAAGAGCGAGCACATTTTCTGTTTGCTTTGTTTCATGAATAACCTTTGCATGAATGGTTACTATTGCATCGTCGATGAAGATCGGCGTGAATTTCTGATTTTGCAGCGCTTCAACTCTTAACTGCTTGAGTGATTTGCCTGAAGATCTCAGCACCTCTTCCGCCAAAACCCGCGATACAAGAAAATGAATATTAGACGGCTGTACTTGCGGCATATTGCTCTTCATCCGCATGACTCCCTTATCAATGCTATAGTTGCGCCTTATTTGTTGTGCTTGTTGAAATGTGGCGGGCCCCTCTTCATCCGGAATCATCAGCGCAGCTATCGCTCCGGCATCGCGGCGATTCGAGTAGAGGCGCCGCAACGTTGACGCCTTTGTTGTATCATTGGCATAACCCTTCTTGCCGATAAAGGCGAATACGACTCGCCCGGCAAGTTTCGCTTGAGCGGCAGAATCTAATTCCGTATCGGTGAATCCCACAAATACCGCCGACCCGGTGACCGTTGTGTCTCTTGTTCCTTCTGATATGAAATCTGTTTCCCATNNACATCAAAATGCTGGAAGTATGTTCCATCATCACCAAGAGGTTTCAGATTGAGTTTTCTAAAAATACCGGCAATATAATGTGCAGCTTTCTTCTGACCCGGGTAGGAAGTCTCACGCCCCTCAAGACTATCGGACGCAAGGACAGTAAGGTTTGCTTTAAGGTCGGCGGTATTGATGGAAGTATAACCGGTCTTCGATGCCGGATCAATGGCTTGTGCGTTGAGGATTACAGAAAATAATGGCA
>PLMS01000087.1:0-15273 GCA_003142575.1 Ignavibacteriota bacterium | reverse complement strand
GGGACGCACAGCTGTGCGTCCCTACGGATTCTCATGAGACATTCTTCCGTTCTTCTTCTCCTTTCCCTCTGCCGTTTCTTCCTGATATACTGCCATAACATGCTTTCTGCGTCGGAACAATTGGCAGATCACCTGCCAAAATGCTGAGACGATATTTTCCAATCCCTTAAAATCAACCATAATCCGCATTTTCCTATTTGGCACGTCGCTTGATATATATAGAGCAGATAACAAATAAAAATCAAAATAGGAGATATAACAATGTTAGTACGATTTGATTCACCAAGAACCTATGATCACTTGATCGAAAATTTCTTTTCATCCGATGTGCTGCCAGGACGTTGCACGATACCGGCTATGGACATCGTTGAACAAGAAAATGAGATCGTTGTGAATGCAGAATTACCGGGCACCAAAAAGGAAGATGTTAAAATCACGTATGAAAATAATATTCTGACTCTCAGCAGCGAACAGAAACCTGCCGAGGTTTCAGAAAAGGCGACTGTTTTGCTGAAAGAAATCCGTACCTCGGGTTTTAATCGCTCTGTGAAGTTCGGAATTCAAGTCGATGCGACAAAGATCTCTGCAGAAATGAGCAACGGTGTTTTAACGATCACTCTGCCGAAATCGGAAGAAGCAAAACCGAAGCAGATCGAAGTNNTGGTGGGATGACCCGGCCTTTTCTGATTTTCAATATTGCTGGTCCGAGTCAGGCAGTGAACGATTGTTTAATGTCAGACTGAAAATAGTAAAAAAGGAAGTAACTGCTCAGAGTATTTTTAGTTAGAATATAGAAAAATCATCCCCTCTCCTCATAGGAGAGGGTTAGGGTGAGGTCAAAGACCAAAAGAAATGACCCTACCTTAGTCCTCCCCTAAGGGGGGAGGAAACCCAATCAAAAAATAGTATTATAAAGGAACATACCATTTAGTTACAAAGGGAAAATACAAAACCACCAATCAGCGGCGCAGGTCGCATTACAGAAAGGATAGTAACAATGTCAGCAAATTCAGGAAAAATCATCGGCATCGACCTCGGGACCACCAACTCGGTCGTAGCAGTGATGGAAGGAAACGATCCGGTTGTGATCGCAAATATCGAAGGGGCGCGCACAACTCCATCGGTTGTCGGATTTCCGAAATCAGGAGAGCGGCTTGTCGGTGCGGCTGCAAAACGGCAGGCAGTAACAAATTCGCAAAACACCGTGTTCTCTATCAAGCGGTTCATGGGACGTTTTTTTAACGAAGTGAACGAAGAGATGAAGCTTGTTCCTTATAAAGTAGTTCAAGGGGACAACAACACAGCGCGTGTGCAGATTGGCGACCGTGTCTATTCACCCCCGGAAATTTCTGCAATGATTCTTCAAAAAATGAAACAGACCGCAGAAGATTATCTCGGCACAAAGATCACGGAAGCGGTTATCACAGTACCGGCATATTTTAACGATGCGCAGCGCCAGGCAACAAAAGAAGCAGGCGAGATTGCCGGGCTGAATGTTCGCCGTATCATCAACGAGCCAACAGCAGCAGCGCTTGCCTACGGTCTCGATAAGAAGCACAAGGATTCGAAAGTCGCCGTATTTGATCTCGGCGGCGGCACATTTGATATTTCCGTTCTTGAACTTGGCGACGGTGTTTTTGAAGTGAAGTCCACAAACGGCGATACACATCTTGGCGGCGATAATTTCGATATGCGTGTATTGGAATATATAGCCGATGAGTTCAAGAAAACGGAAGGGATTGATTTACGCAAAGATCCCATGGCGCTCCAGCGGCTGCGTGAAGCAGCAGAAAAGGCGAAGATGGAACTTTCGCAATTGATGCAAACAGAGATCAACCTGCCGTTCATTACCGCCACACCGGAAGGTCCGAAACATTTGAACATGACGCTCACCCGCACAAAGTTCGAGCAGCTTGTGGAAGATTTGGTTCAGCGGTGTGTTCCACCGGTTGAGAAGGCGCTGAAAGATGCCGGCGTCATGCCAAATCAAATTGATGAAATCATTCTCGTTGGCGGTATGACTCGCATGCCGCGTGTGCAGAAGCTTGTGAAAGATATGTTTGGCAAAGAAGGGCATAAAGGAGTGAACCCGGATGAAGTTGTCGCGATTGGCGCGGCGATTCAAGGCGGAGTGCTCTCCGGCGATGTGACCGATGTTCTGTTGCTGGATGTTACACCATTAACGCTCGGTATTGAGACACTCGGCGGTGTGATGACTCAAATGATCCAAGCGAACACGACCATTCCGACAAAGAAAAGCGAAATCTATTCGACGGCATCGGATAGTCAGCCGTCGGTAGAGATCAATGTTCTGCAAGGCGAACGGCCGCTGGCAGTGGATAACCGCACACTCGGACGATTCCATCTTGACGGTATTCCGCCTGCACCGCGCGGTGTTCCGCAAATCGAAGTAACATTCGATATCGATGCAAACGGAATGCTGCACGTCTCTGCAAAGGACAAGGCAACAAATAAGGAACAGTCTATCCGCATTACTTCTTCCAGCGGATTGAGCAAAGAAGAAGTGGAAAAGATGAAGAACGATGCGCAGTCGCATGCATCGGAAGATAAGAAACGAAAAGAAGAAATAGAGACAAAAAATCAAGCAGATAATCTTGTCTTCCAAACACGCAAGCAGTTGAAAGACCTTGCCGATAAGATGGATGCGGATACGAAAGCAAAGGTAGAATCTACCGCCAATGCACTTGAAGAAGCGATCAAGACGAACAATGCAACCGAGATCAAAGCGAAAATGGAAACTTTGAACAATGCTTGGAATGAAGCTTCGACAAAGATGTACGAATCGGCGAAGAATCAGCCGCCGCCGGGTGCAGGTGGACCACAGCAAGGGCCAGGACAGCCGGGCGGAGAACAGCAACAGCAGCCGCCAAGCGGCGATCAGGGCGGTAAAAAAGTTGAGAACGCGGACTTTGAGGTTGTTGACGACAAGTAACTGATCTCGCTGATTACACAGATTCAACGCAGATTGCGGATTGCGCAGATGTAAGACGGAAGGCGAGGCAACCCCTCGCCTTTTTTACTTATGTCATTCCCGCAGCCGGAGGCCTGTAATTGATACAGGCAACGCCTGTTTCTTTATCTCAATACGGGAATCTATCTTGGCGTCGCTTTTTCTGGATTCCCCGCCTGACCGGCGGGCAGGCCGACAGAAACATTCGGGAATGACAGAGAGTTGTAGAAAGAAATGAAGTGGGAAGAGGAAGAGAGTGGAAAAGGAAAAGAGAGTTCTGTAAACTGAGGAGCATATGAACTTCAATAAATTCACAATAAAATCGCAGGAAGCTGTACAGAATGCACAGGAACAACATTCCCTCTCCTTGTAGGAGAGGGTTAGGGTGAGGTCATTATGTGATTGTATTTTAAGATATTCTTAATAAAATAAATGACCAATGACCCCCTCTGTGTCTCCCCCTGTGAGGGGGAGAGATATTAACTTTAATAAAGTATAGGTAAACATGAATTTCAATAAATTCACAATAAAATCGCAGGAAGCTGTAGAGAATGCACAGGAGATTGCATCGAGCTACAGTAACCAAATCATTGAGCCGGAACATTTGCTCGCGGCGCTTGTGCAGGACAGCGAAGGAGTTGTAGTGCCGCTTCTTCAGAAGCTTGGCGCCAATGTCAACTATCTGAAAATAAAAATTAATGAGGCAGTTGAGAAGCTGCCTAAAATACAGGGCTCCGGGCTTGGCAACCAAAATCTTTCTCCAGCCCTTGGCCGGCTCATTGAGTCTGCACAGAAAGAGGCACAGCAGCTTAAGGATGAATATATCAGCACAGAACATTTACTGTTAGCGATGCTGCAAGCTCAATCGGCGGCAGGAAAACTTCTTGCCGATCAAGGCGTGACAAAAGACGGCATTTACAAAGCGCTCAAGGAAGTTCGCGGCAGTCAACGTGTGACCGACCAGACACCGGAGGATAAATATCAATCGCTCCAGCGCTTTGGCCGCGACCTGAACGATTTGGCACGCAAGGGGAAGCTTGATCCGGTTATTGGACGTGAGGATGAAATCCGACGCGTGTTACAAGTTCTCATGCGCCGCACGAAAAATAATCCTGTGCTTATCGGCGAACCGGGTGTCGGCAAGACAGCCATCGCCGAGGGAATCGCACATCGCATTGTCTCAGGTGATGTGCCGGAGAGCCTGAAAACGAAGCGCATCGTTGCACTCGATATGGGCACGCTTGTTGCAGGAACGAGTTTCCGCGGACAATTTGAAGAACGGCTCAAAGCAGTATTGAAGGAAGTCACCGAATCTAACGGTGAGATTATTTTGTTCATCGATGAACTCCATACACTTGTCGGTGCCGGTTCAGCACAAGGTTCTGTCGATGCGGCGAATATGCTGAAGCCTGCATTAGCCCGAGGTGATTTGCGTGCTATTGGCGCAACCACTATAGACGAGTATCGGAAATATATCGAGAAAGATCCGGCATTAGAGCGGCGGTTTCAACCTGTCATGGTAGATGAGCCAAGCGTGGAAGATACGATTTCTATTTTGCGCGGATTGAAGGAACGATATGAAGTTCATCATGGTGTTCGCATTACCGACGGAGCGATCGTTGCTGCGGCTCAGTTGAGTCATCGTTATATCTCAGACCGTTTTCTTCCGGATAAAGCGATCGATTTGATCGATGAAGCCGCATCAAAACTTCGGATTGAGATCGATTCGATGCCGGAAGAATTAGATAGTATAGAGCGGCGCATCAAGCAGCTTGAGATCGAGCGTGAAGCAGTGAAACGGGAAAAAGATGATGAATCCAAATCGCGTTTGGTGGAAATCGAGCGAGAACTTGCCGAGTTGAACCAAACACGTTCCGGTTTGAAAGCTCACTGGCTGCTTGAAAAAGATTTAATCCAATCCATCCGTAAAATGAAGGAAGAAATTGAGAACGCAAGAAATGAAGCTGATCAAAAAGAACGACAAGGTGAACTTGGACGTGTCGCAGAACTTCGCTACGGTGTGATTGTAGGATTGGAAAAGAAATTGAAGGAAGCATCGGTGAAGTTAGTCGAAGTGCAGAAAGATCAGAAAATGCTAAAAGAGGAAGTTGATGCGGAGGATATAGCTGAGATTGTGGCGAAGTGGACCGGTATTCCAGTTCAGCGGATGCTGGAAGGCGAGCGTGCAAAACTGTTACATCTTGAAGACAGAATTCACGAACGACTTATCGATCAGGAAGATGCAGTAAAAGCCGTTGCTGATGCGATTCGACGCAGTCGTGCCGGATTGCAGGATGAGCGGAAACCAATCGGTTCGTTTGTTTTTCTTGGTAGTACCGGTGTTGGAAAAACAGAGCTTGCCAAAGCATTAGCAGAGTTTCTTTTCAACGATGAAAACGCAGTTGTCCGTATTGATATGAGCGAGTATATGGAGAAATTCTCGGTATCGCGTCTTATTGGTGCGCCGCCGGGTTATGTCGGGTATGAAGAAGGCGGACAACTCACAGAAGCCATTCGAAGGAAACCATATTCCATAGTGCTGCTGGATGAAATCGAAAAGGCACATCCGGAAGTGTTCAATGTTCTATTGCAATTGCTCGATGAAGGAAGGCTCACGGACAGTAAAGGGCGAACGGTGAACTTTAAAAACACCATCGTTATTATGACTTCGAATCTCGGGTCGCATCTGATTCAAGATAAGATGGAAACGCTGACGGAAGAAAATCGCGATGAATTGATGGGTGAGCTGCGTGTGAAATTATTTGAGATGTTAAAACAATCCATCCGACCGGAATTCCTTAATCGTATCGATGAAATCATCGTTTTCAAACCTTTGACAATGTCGGAGTTAGCGCAGATTGTAGAATTACAACTGCGGCAGGTGCAGAAATTGTTAGCAGATAAAAACATCACACTCACATTCACAGCGGAAGCAAAATCTCGATTGGCAACAATTGGATATGATCCCAGTTATGGCGCGCGTCCGCTCAAGAGGGTTATCCAAAAATATGTTATTAATACTCTGTCAGAGAAAATACTTTCCGGAGAAATCGGCGAAGGAGAGACGGTAGAAATTGGCACCGATCATCGCGGAATGATTGAATTTGTGACGAAAGTGAAACCGGAGATCGTTCATCCATAAACAGGATGAGATTGGGATTTTGAGCATAAAATCCATTATCTTTTATCAGTGATTCAATCAACGATTTTGTTGAACTCAAGAATCCTTCCACGCCGAATGACCGGAGAGGAAGGATTCTCTTTTTAGACCTATGCACATCTCATCACTGCTCGGACATACGCAAGAACTGCTTGGTGTAATTTTCAAGTCGAACCGACCTGCCGATAGTCTGATTGATACGTACTTCAGATCGCGTAAGTATCTTGGTTCGCATGATCGACGATTCATCGCGGAGACAACGTATGGAACATTACGCCATCTGCGGAAGTGTGAGTATCATCTCACCACTGCACTTGCAGGAGTCGGCGACAATCTTCAGAATGATGATAAAATAGTTCTCCTTATCGTTGCCTATTTATCTTTTGAGGGAAAAATTCTGGAAATAACTCCTGAAATACTTTTAACAAGACTTACAAGCACGCAAACGAGAGAGAATGTTGCACTTCTTTTAACAAATCTGGTGAAACCGATAACAATTTCGGCAGAATCCGTCATTCAAAGAATTGGGATAGAGTATTCATTCCCCGATTGGATGGTGGAGAGATTTATTCAACAATATGGAGAGAGTGAAGCAGAAAAGATTTGTTCAAGTCTTAATGAGCAAGCTCCATTGACTCTGCGTGTCAACACATTGAAGGCAAGTGTTGAACAATGTCAGGAAGAATTACGGAAACAAGGAATAGAGACAACGAGGACTTCTCTGTCGCCGGTTGGCCTCAATATCACAAAACGGATAAATGTATTTTCCCTTCCAGTGTTTCGAGATGGATGGTTTGAGGTGCAGGATGAGGGAAGTCAGCTCTTGCCGATTCTTCTTGATCCGAAACCGAATGCAAAGGTACTGGATGTCTGTGCAGGGGCAGGGGGAAAGACCCTGGAGCTTGCAGCGCTTATGAAAAACCGCGGGGAAATATTTGCAACGGACATCAATAGATTCCGTCTTGAAGAACTCCGCAAGCGTACCAAACGTGCCGGTGTGCAGAATGTCCGTGTGCAGGAAATTGAAACAATAGAAGATCTTGTGGATCGTTACAAGGATTTCTTCGACATTGTGTTTGTGGATGCACCATGCTCCGGATTGGGAACGATTCGCCGTAATCCGGGAATGAAATGGATGGTGACGGAACAGACTGTCAAGGAGGTGTCAGAAAAACAGAAAGTCATTCTGCATTCATCCGTACCGCTTGTGAAACCGGGAGGAAGATTAGTGTATGCGACGTGTACACTGCTGAGACAGGAAAACGAAGAGGTGATTGAAGAATTCTTGATGCTGTATCCTGAATTCACTATCGTCAAACTCAATGCAGATATACCACTCGTGCAGAGTGTGGAAGGAACTTCAACAGATTTATTCTTTAAGCTTTTTCCGCATATTCAAAGAACTGATGGATTCTTTTGTGCTGCTCTGAAGAAGCAGATGATTCGTTGATTCTCCAGAGATGTTTTGATACTATAAAGCAGTTATCAGCCGTTAGTATTCCGTTGTTCGATATGAGGGCTGAAGATTTAAATAATGCAGAAGAAAGGATTGTGCAATGAAATTCATCTTGTTCACCTTGGTACTGATGTTCGCTCTCAACGGTTGCTCGAAGCCCAGCGCTGAGGAGATGTTCAATAAGGGAGTAGATGCACAGAAAGCCGAACAGTACGATGCCGCCATTGATTTGTATCGAGAATTAATCATGGCATTTCCGGACAGTACGCGCACACCGGAAGCGTATTATGCCATAGCAACAATTTATCAGAATCATAAGCAATCATATCACCAGGCAATTCAGACATTTCGACAGCTTGTTGAGAAGTATCCAAACCATGCTACTTCGCCCAGCGCATCGTTTCTTATAGGCTTCATTTACAATAATGATTTGAAGAATATCGACTCGGCGCGTATTGCATATGAAGATTTTATCAAACAGTATCCAACGAACCAGCTCGTGGGATCGGCACAATTTGAACTAAGTAATCTCGGAAAAGATCCGTCTGAAATTCTGAAAACACAAACGCAGTTAGCACAAGAAGAGACGAAACCTGCAAAGAAAGGAAAGAAGAAGTAGTGAAGCCTTTGAGTAATTGAGTAATAAGTTGTCGAAGCGTATGTCTGCTGGAAACTGATTACTGAGAACTGAAAACTGAAAACTGTTTTGAACGAATCTCTCAAATATCTTCAACCTGCTGTCGTAGCGCAACTTGCGAATATGGAATTACGCGCACGTTTAGTCGTGGAGGGATTCATCACGGGTCTGCATAAAAGTCCTTACCATGGTTTCAGTGTTGAGTTCATCGAGCATCGCCAATATATGCCAGGAGATGAAATCAAGCACATTGATTGGAAGGCGTACGGGAAAACGGATCGCTTCTACATTAAACAATTTGAGGAAGAGACTAATCTCAAATCGTATCTCATCGTTGATGCAAGCCGGTCGATGGATTATGCATCAAAAGGAAATATTAAGAAATTCGAATATGCCTCCTATATCGCTGCCGCGTTATCATACTTAATGATCGAACAACGAGATGCCGTTGGATTGACATTGTTCGATGAAAAAGTGCGCGTGTCACTCCCGCCTCGGGCGACACGTTCGTACTTAAAAGAATTATTGAAAGAATTGGAATCTGCCCGACCGGCAAATAAAACCGGAACTGCAGCAGCACTACATCTCATTGCTGAGCAAATGAAGCGGCGCGGCCTAGTCATTGTTTTAAGCGATTGTTTCGATAAACCGGAATCGGTGATGACGGCTCTGAAGCATTTTCGCCATAAAGGAAATGAAGTCGTTCTTATGCAAGTGCTGGATCCGTTGGAACGATCCTTTGCCTTTGGCGGTGATGCGATCTTTAAAGATTTAGAAACACAAGAAGAATTGATGACACAACCATGGCATATTCAAAAAGCATATCAGCAATCCATGCGGGAATTTCTCGATTTTTATAAGCGGCAATGCAGAGACAACAATATTGACTATGTATTGTTGGATACCAACACTCCATTCGACAAGGCATTATTTGAGTATTTGAATAAACGAAAGCGGATGAATTGAGTGAGTAAATAAGTCTTTGAGCAGGTGAGTAGTTGAGATGACAAGATGTTATGTAATAGCAGAATCCAAACGTATCCATCGAATTTATACCCCCTGGTGAAAAAATCAAGTTGGCTGAAGATAAGATTATAGTTCGCGGTGCGCGTGTTCACAATCTCAAGAATATCGATGTTGATATTCCCCGTGATTCGCTGACTGTTATTACCGGACTTTCCGGATCTGGCAAGTCGAGTTTGGCTTTTGATACGATCTATGCCGAAGGACAACGCCGTTATGTTGAAAGTCTTTCTGCATACGCACGTCAGTTTCTTGATGTCATGGAGCGTCCGGATGTTGATCTCATCGAAGGGCTCAGTCCATCGATTTCTATCGAACAGAAAACCATCAGCACCAATCCGCGCTCCACAGTTGGTACGGTAACAGAAATATATGACTATCTCCGCTTGCTCTTTGCGCGAATCGGTACGCAGTTTTGCTATTCCTGCGGACGTAAAGTCCAACGGCAATCGGTCGATCAAATTATCGAGGCAATCCTGGAGTATCCGAAAGGCGCGAAACTCCAAATCCTTGCTCCGGTGGTCAAAGGACGCAAAGGGCATTATCGGGAATTATTTGAAAGCATTCTGAAAGACGGATTTCTCCGCGTTCGTATTGACGGGCAAGTGAAGCAAATTGAAAAAGGATTGAAGGTCGACCGTTACAAGGTCCATACAATCGAAATTGTTATTGATAGAATTGTTTTGAAGAAGGAGATGCGACCGCGAGTAGCAGACTCGGTTGAGCTTGCGCTTCGATTTGGGACGGGTGTTCTCATCGTCAATGACGGCGAGAAGGATCAACTCTTCAGTCAGAAATCTTCATGTCATGAGTGCGGCATCAGCTACGAGGAGCCGGCGCCAAACTCATTCTCATTCAATACACCGGCTGGCTATTGTCCAAAGTGTGAAGGTCTCGGTGAACTGCGATCATTCGATATGAAATTGATACTTCCTGATGAAAACCTCTCCATCAATCAAGAAGGACTTGCACCGATGGGGAAACCGCGTTCGACATGGATGTTCAGTCAGATTCAGGCAGTCGCGAAAAAATATGGATTTAACTTCGATACACCTATTAAAAAGATTTCTCAAGAAACACGTGAGGTTTTGTTTCATGGATCGCATGGGGAGAAATTAGAAATTGAATACGAGCACAGCACCGGGCGAGTGCAAATCTATAAGCATCGTTTCGAAGGGCTTCTGAAAATGCTGGAAAGATGGTATGAAGACAGTTCTTCAAATCAAGTGCGTGATTGGGTAGAGTCATTTATGACGACAAGTCCATGCGATGCATGCCATGGCGGACGATTGCGGAAAGAAAGTCTTGCCATTCGTTTGGAAGATACGAAGACCGGCAAGCAAACAAATATTCACGATATCGTGCAGTTGTCTATCACACAAGCGAAGCAATTGTTCGAGGATGTCTCATTGACACCTCGTCAAACGGAAATAGCCCATCAGATAGTAAAAGAAATCCGACAGCGTCTCGATTTCTTGTTGAACGTTGGATTACAGTATCTCACGTTGAATCGTCCTGCCCGCACTCTTTCCGGCGGTGAAGGACAGCGTATCCGATTAGCAACGCAGATTGGAACACAGCTGGTTGGTGTTCTTTACATTCTTGATGAGCCGAGCATCGGCTTACACCAGCGCGATAATATTAAGTTGATCGAGTCACTCAAGTCGCTTCGCGATCTTGGTAATACCGTCATTGTGGTTGAACATGACAAGGAGATGATTGAAAGCGCGGACTATGTCGTTGATCTTGGACCGCGCGCAGGAGAACACGGCGGCAGGATTGTAGTAACTGGAACGCCAGAACAATTAATAAATGGAAAAGCAACCGGAAAAAAGAAGAAGGAAGAGGGTGGTGTTGGAATTTCCAATTCTCTGACTGCCGCATATCTCCGGGGCGAACATAAGATTGAAATTCCGCCTGCACGGCGCCAGGGCAATGGCAAATTGCTTATGGTAAAAGGGGCAACGGGCAATAACCTGAAAAATCTGTCGTTGCGGATTCAACTCGGTACACTCGTCTGTGTCACCGGTGTCAGCGGCTCCGGTAAATCCACGATCATCAATGAGACTCTCTTTCCGATTCTTTCCAGAAAGTTTTATAAGTCTAAGCTTGTTCCTCTTCCGTACAAATCCGTGGATGGAATACAGCACATTGACAAGATCATCGACATCGATCAATCAGCCATTGGCAGAACGCCGCGTTCAAATCCGGCAACTTATACCGGACTGTTCACGCTGATAAGGGATTTATTTACGAAGTTACCGGAAGCGCAAATACGCGGTTATAAAGCAGGACGTTTCAGTTTCAACGTGAAAGGCGGAAGATGTGAAAATTGTGAAGGCGATGGGGTCCGGAAAATAGAAATGAATTTTTTGCCGGATGTCTATATTCTCTGCGATGTGTGTATGGGCAAACGATATAATCGAGAAACGCTTGAAGTGCATTACAAAGGAAAATCGATTGCCGATGTGCTGAATATGACTGTCGATGAGGCGATGATATTGTTCAGTGAACTGCCGCGCATCCAGAGGCATTTGCAAACGCTCCATGATGTCGGATTGGGGTACATCCGGCTCGGCCAGCAAGCGACTACAATATCCGGCGGTGAAGCACAGCGAGTAAAACTCTCAACGGAACTTTCGAAAATCGGTACCGGAAAGACATTGTACATTCTGGATGAACCGACAACAGGGTTGCATTTTGAAGATATTAGGATGCTTTTGCTCGTCCTCAACAGACTGGTCGATAAAGGAAATACCGTTATTGTGATTGAGCATAATCTCGACGTCATCAAGACCGCAGATTGGGTAATAGATTTAGGTCCCGAAGGAGGAGATGAAGGCGGAGAGATTGTTGCCGAAGGGACGCCGGAGCAAATAGCAAAGAATCAACGATCGTATACGGGCGAATATCTCAAAAAAATATTAGCGTGAAGAACCGCATCATTGCTTTATCTCTCATTTCTATGTATATCCTATTATTATAGACCAGTTAGCTTTTCAAAGTCCCCATTCTCTAAATTCTAGCTAAGAATAATATTACCAAGTTAAATATGTACCAACATTGAAAGGCAGTTAATTCATCTTGCCAAAAAGACTTACTATTGAACTTATGCAAAACTTGGCTCTTAATAAACATGGTAGGTGCTTGTCGGTTATCTATGTGAACACTAAGACGAAACTCATGTGGGAGTGTTCAAAAGGACATCGGTGGGAATCAGTGCCAGAATGCATTATGCAAGGATACTGGTGCCCAAAGTGTGCAGGTCAAGCGAAGCCATTGATCGGAGATATGCAGTCAATAGCAAGACAACGAGGTGGCAAATGTCTATCGAAGGTTTATGTGAACACCCACAGAAAACTTCAATGGGAGTGTGCAGAAGGTCATAAATGGAGCGCAGTGCCATCGAGCATAAAACGAGGTAGTTGGTGTCCGTATTGTGCCAAAAAGAAAAATGGAATAACACAAAAACTTAATATTAAGGAGATGCAGCAAATTGCTGGCAAGCGAGGTGGAAGGTGTCTTTCAAATACTTACATCAATGCAAATACGAAGCTGAAGTGGAAATGTGCAAAAGGTCATCAATGGGAAGCAACCCCCAACAGTATAAAAAGAGTTTCATGGTGTCCTTATTGTGCTGGTAAAGCAAAACTGACGATTGAAGGAATGCGACGCCTGGCTGAAGTGCGTGGTGGTAGGTGTCTATCGAGTATCTACAAGAATATAAATACAAAACTCTTGTGGAAATGCAAGGACGGGCATACGTGGGAAACCGCTCCATCTAATGTTGTTAGTGGTAATTGGTGCCCATACTGTGGTGGGAGCCTTAGATTGAACATCGGAGATGTTCGGAAAATGGCTGAAGAACGTGGCGGTAAATGTTTATCTAATGAATATGTTAATGCGCATCGAAAGCTCTGGTGGAAATGTAAACACAATCATCGGTGGGAAGCGTCATCCGCCACTATAAAAAGAGGTTCATGGTGTCCAATATGTGCATCGGGGCTTGGAGAAAGGATTTGTAAGGAGTGCTTTGAGCAACTTTTCGGAAAAGAATTCCCAAAGAGTTATCCCATATGGTTGGTCAATAGTTGTGGTAATCAGATGGAGCTTGATGGCTACTGCCACTCTCTGGGACTGGCATTTGAACACCAAGGTCAACAACATTTCAATCGAATTTCCTTTTTCCAGAAAACGGAAAAGGAATTTCGCAATAGACTTACCGATGACGTACTCAAGAAGCAACTCTGCAAAGAGCATGGTGTAACTCTCATAGAAATCCCAGAATTGTCAACGATGTTGCCAATTGATGAGTTGAGGACATTCATAACGACCGAATGCGTATTTAAAAAAATAACTTTGCCCCGAGACTTTAAAACAAAGCCCCTCGATTTCAAAAGAGCTTACACTGCGTCTGGTACGGAAGAGGCATTAAGAGAACTAAAGACTATTGCACAAGAACGAGGTGGTAAGTGTTTATCTGATGACTATGTGAATAACCAAACAAAACTTTTATGGGAGTGTGCAGAAGGTCATAAGTGGGAAGCTGCGCCAGGTAATATCAAATTTGGTACGTGGTGTCCTTACTGCGGTGGAAGTTTACAACTGACGATTGAGGAAATGCAGCAGATAGCAAAGGAAAGGGGTGGCAAGTGTTTGACGGATATATATGTAAATGCTAGAACAAAACTATTTTGGGAATGTTCAGAAGGTCATCAGTGGAAAGCAGTCTCAAATAGCATCAAGAGTGGCACGTGGTGTCCATACTGTGCCAAAAAGGTGAGAGGGGATGCGCTAAGACACGATATTAAAGAAATGCAGCATGTTGCCAAAGAACGAGGGGGAAAATGTCTATCATATACTTATGTAGGCGCAAATACAAAACTATTGTGGGAATGTTCGAAAGGTCATCAGTGGGAAGCTACGCCAGGCAATATTAAATTTGGCAAGTGGTGTCCTTACTGTAGTGGTAACATGAAATTGACGATTGAAGAAATGCAACTAATAGCACTTGAGCGTGGCGGTAAGTGTCTATCTAATGCTTACATAAATAACAAAGCAAAACTTCGATGGGAATGTTCGGAAGGTCATCGGTGGGAAGCAAATTCTGATCATATCAAAAGAGGTCAATGGTGTTCAAAATGTTACAAATTAAAATAAAGTATATATCGCCGCCTAACCCGCCGCTCCCCGCAAAACAACGCTCAACAAAGTGATGGAAAAGTAGCTAAGCTACCTTTTCAAGGTCTCTCGGTTTGAACTTGGGAACCTTGAAAAGGTCTCTGATATAAAACTCCGGTTTTGTCTTTATTAGGGATGAAACCGGATTTCATTATTTTGAAACCCACGAATTTCCCGCAATAAAGAATCTCCATCTTTTTTCTACTCCTTGTTGAATTCCGATTCGCGATGAACGCTTAATAAGCTTTGAAGGAATGCGTTCGCCGTCAGTGATACTGATTTCGCTATCGAGCAAGTCCAGACCATTTTCTTGACGTGCAATACCAAATGCCTGACAGAATTTCGCCGGACCGTTGGTGAAATTGATAAGTGATTGGTGATTGTGTGATTGGAGATTGGGGAAACGGTTCTTTTTCATGACTTCAATGCCGACCAAAGGTTCGACAGCACGAATGAGCACAGCTTCACCAATTCCCTTCCGGCCGGTCACAATATTTGCGCAGAAGTGCATACCGTAGGTGAAATAGACATAGAGATGTCCGCCTTCGCAAAACATCACGCTGTTTCGGTTCGTTTTTCCGCGAAAAGAGTGAGACGCCGGATCGTTGCTGCGATACGCTTCAACTTCGACTATTTTACCGATCAGCAGATTCTTGCCAACCCGTCGGATGAAATACTTTCCGAGAAGTTCTTGCGCTACTTGAAGTGTGGGTCGAAGATAAAAGGAACGAGAGAGTGGCTTCAATGGTCAGCGTTACTTTTCAATATTTGTTCAATGATAAATACTCAGTATACTTTTTGATAATACCATTCTTTGATTGGTTTCCTCCCCTCTTAGGGGAGGA
>PLMS01000065.1 GCA_003142575.1 Ignavibacteriota bacterium | reverse complement strand
CGTTGCCAAACGCTGATGTTCCGGTAATTGTTAAGCTGTTCGTTCCAATACCGAGTGTCGTTGCTATGGCTCCGGTTCCGATAGTTACCGCCGTGCTGACAGTCGATGCAACATTTAACGTTGTTGTTGCACCTACCGTTGGCGTAATGTTTAATGTTTGAAAATTGATTGCGCCGTTGCCAATTGTTCCAATTGATTGTGCTGCGGCACCACTCATTGTAACAGCAACAGTTCCAGTAAAAGCTGTTGCAACTGTATTGGTGATATTGCCCTTAATATTGTATATACCGCTGCCGTTTAATGTTGGTGCTCCTGTGATAGCAAGATTACCAGCTTGTCCAAAAGCGATAACAGTTAGCAATGCGATGATAAGCAGAGTATAAAGGCTTCTGCCCGCGAGTGTTTTACTAATGAAAGATTTCATGATGTTGCTCCTTTGTATAATATTTGATTGTATGTTTTTTTTATTCTGTTTCATTTTTTTATTGTCAATGTTATGGTCCTACATTCACAACGCCGTTATTTGTTACATTCCCACTAAGAAGAGTGCTACCATTCACTTGTACGGTTACACCATTGTTCACGGTTACCGGCGCGCCAGAATTAACTGTCATAGTACCAGTTGCTGTTACTGGGCTCACCGCAAATGTCTTCATGCCTGTGCCCGAGAATAACAGGATGCCGTAGTTCGCTCCTGCTGCAACATTACCTACGGCGGCACTATAAAATTCTGTAGTCCCTGTGCCTTTTACATACACGTTGTTGCCGGACCATTTAATTGTTCCAAGGTTGTTGTTCAAACCTCCATTGAACAATGAGGTGGTAAAGCCCGCCATATCCAACGTGCTTCCAGAATTGATAACCAAATTTCCAGTCGTCAGTGTAATCGCCGCAGAAGCTGTGGCGTTTCCACCCGTCGTGGCAATCGTCAAGTTGTAATAATTTGTACCGATAACACTTTGTGCCGCCGTACCGTTATACACAACCGTGCCGGCTGTCGCCAGTGTATATGTACTCTGCGTAAAGGAACCGCCAACATTTATAATTCCGTTTGCGGTCTGACTCACAGTGCCGGTTCCTGTCAGGTTATTTGCAAATGTAACAGTGCCGGTCGATGTGTTGGTGATAATTCCAGTTCCAGTGTTCGCTGCTGCATTGGTAAATGTAATTGTACCAGTTGCCCCGGACTGATTGATCGTTCCTGTATTTCCCGCGAGTGTTGTAATCGTAGCAGTACCATTTGAAGCATTCTCGAATGTCCCAGTGCTCGAATTGTTCATTGAGGTCACAGAGCCGCTTGTAGCAGCAGCGGTCAGTCTTAATTTCTTAGCAGCGCTAATTGCACCGATATTATCAAAGCTCCCTGTACCGGTCACATCGACATTTTCTGTAACTAAAAGCTGGCCGGATCCGATTGTTTGTGTTACTGTTGCCGCTGTAACTGTTCCGCCTGTCGTAACTGATTTTGCACCTGCACCAGAGAGGCTCAGCGTTCCATAAGTTACTCCGGCGGCATTATTGAGAATTAACTGAGCCGCCGCACCGTTGAAGATGACTGTTCCACCGCTGAATGTAAGTGGCGCAGTGCTCGTCGCCAAATAAGAAGAAAGGTTGCTGATTGTTAACGTCCGAGCACCTATACTAAATCCCGTTCCGGCATTCGTATATGGATTTGAAGCATCTCCTATTGTAAGACTGTTCGTAACTGTTACATCAACCTGAAGCGTTACTGTCATGGTTTGTGTCATACTTAAATTGGAGAAGGTGATAGGATATGTTAATGTTGTTGATCTAATGAGATGATTATTAATAGTTCTGTCTAATCGGACAACTCCGGTTCCAGATACTGTCACCATCCCTGTCGTATTGTTTATGATATTGCGTCGAACCCTAATGGTTCCGTTGTTCACTACATTGCCGTTCAATGTATAATCCTGCGCTACCGACATAGATGAAATCCCAAGCAATGCACTTAAGAGGCTAACGGCAATAACATTCCGACTGCAACGTATGAATGCTTGAACAAACTGGAAAAGTGTATTATGTATCGCTCGTCGTCTCAAGTACGTATTTGTTCTTTATTTTCTTGGTATAAGATAGTCTGACAGTTATCGAGATGAATCGTCCGATCACCGTAATTTAGAGAATACCGTAGTAACCGTAGGCATCTACGGTAATCCTCTTTTTTAGTCTGAAATAAGTAAATGTNNAATTCTGCATTTCAATTGCCGATGTTTATATCAGCATTATTCACAAAATTGTCTCCCGTAATCAGACCGCCATCAATCTGCATCGTTACCGTGCCCACTATCGTGCCCACTGTAAAGGGCGTGCCTGATTGTTGGGTAACATCACCATGTGCCGTTATTGCCGCTCCATCGTTGACGACTTTTGCTCCAGTACCGCTTATAATAATATTGCAGTACGTTGCCTGTTTGATTGTTTGTAGTATAGTCCCATTGAAGATGACAGTGTTAGGACACGTCCCGGCGTCAAACGTCCCCGTCGCAAGCAATGGACCATTGATCGTTAATGTTGAACCCGGGAAGTTGACGAATGATGAATTTGCTGCTGCACCTGTCAGTGAATCAATAGTAACGATTCCTTTATTGTTCAGTGTTTCACCCGACAAAATAGAAACTTGCTTCAACTGTAAGTTCGCTGTTGATGCAATAGCTTTATTGGTTCCAGCAATTTCTAAAATACTCGTTCCTGTCATCGAACCGGATCCATAGAGTGAGTCACTCGAAGTTGTCAAGCTGATCGTCCCTGCACCAGTCCAAGTACCATTGAGGATAAAACCTCCCGTGATTGTCAATGTAGAAGTACTGGTGTTGAAATTCCCGCCGTTGTTCACAATCAACTTTGCTATCGTCGTAGTAAGATTGAGTGTAACCGTAAATGGGCTGCCGATAGCAACTGTGTCATTAGGACCCGGCACACGCACATTGCCCCAGGTAGCAATATTATTCCACATTCCACTTTGTGTCGCTGTAATCAGAGATGCAACCGGCTGACTCGTAGCGCCTAGAGTAAAAATATGATTCTCAAGACTTACCGGCGTTGAAGTGGCGACCGTTCCTGAATTTTGTCCAAAGTCAGTAACAACCTGACCAACGGAATTCCAACTTGTGGACACAGGAGTATTCCATTCGGCCACCATCGATAGGGCGCGTGTTGGCGCTGAGCTGCTCATACCTGTGTATTGGTCCCAATTCAATACAACATTTGCACTCCCGCCTGTTGGGCCGATAATATTCCAATATTCGTTATAGACCACCGAGTTTAAAGGCGGCGTTATTTTTGTAATATCATATCCGTCGGCCGTCGGATTTTTATCATAAAATTGTGCCGTCCAAATCTGAGCTCCTGATGTCGCAGTGTTGCTTACAGAAACATATCCAATCCGATTTCGTCCTGAAGAAACTGCATCTCCAACAGGGAATTGGAAAGATGAGCCGTTGTTTATTTTTTTTCTCAGCGGCCCGTTGACAAATGAATTAATACTTCCACCGACAATAGCATTGGTACCGGTATTCGTAATAGTCAAAATATTGGTGTTGTTCGTGATTATATTTCCCGACGTCAGGATGAGTTGGTTGCCCACATCGACAGTTCCGGTATTTATAGTGAGCCCAGCAGAAGTATTGTTGATGGCAAGGTTATAGAAAGTTTCCTTCATAGAATTATTCGCCATACTAATGTTTTGCGCTGTTGTGCCGTTAAATCGCACAGCGCCTGTTCCGGCATTAAAACCGCCGGTGCTCGTGTTTTGATCAATCCAGTTTCCAAGAGTAATAAGATCTTTATTGTAGAGGGTATTGTCCAATACACTGTTCGGAGAAATTGTCAGGTTGCCGTTGATCTGCATGTTAACGCTGCTGATATACTTAAGACCGGTTCCAGATAATATTACATTCTGGTAAGGCATATTTATATTACCGGGAGTCAAAGGCATTGTACAATTCGTGTTTCCATAATACTCTATTGTACATGCTGGATTGGCAAAAAATGCATTATAGGACCCGCCGGGAAATACAAACATACCGGCGCCTGTGCCTAAGAGCTTTATTTTTCCCCCTCCTGATACTACGCCCAAATTATGAAATGTCGTATTCATAGCATCAAGCACTCCATTGACAATTACTGAAGATGCATTGGCACTATTGGCACTGAGAGCAACGGTGTCTTGTGATCGAATAATGACAGAGTTACCGTTGGGAATACTGCCGGTAGACCATACTGTCGGGTCATTCCAATTTCCCGATTTGGTGCTCGTTGCTGTCGGCAACGAAGAGAACTGATCTCCAATCGTATATGAGCCATCTAAGAGAGAGGCACTGCTAAATGAAAATACCGGAGGAATTATTGTTCCGGGGGGAACGGGAATATTTGACCAACTGGAAGTAGAATTATCACACCTTTCTATGTTGGCGGGACTTCCCTCCACGTCAGCATTGACGTATGTATATGTGTGCGTAACATTATACGCTGACGAAAATCCTGTCGTTACTACCTTCCAATAGTAATCCAAATGATTGGTATACGTCACCGGGTTAATGGATGGATGCAATTCATCTACAGGGACAACGGTGATGGTTGCTCCTGCTGCATTAGCATTGGATGTAAAATTAAATGTGCAAGGAGTGTATTTCCCGTTGTCTCCCATGTGAAATGTAAACGACGAGGCACCTGTCGGGAAAATTTTTGTTACTCCTGCATCGCCCCCAACGCCGTTGAGCAGTATCTGGTTTGATGCATTTATAGTACCTGCAATCGTAGCGCTTTGCCCTAAAGTCAAAGCATAATTATCAATATAGAGATACCCATTTGTAAATTTCAGCTGGCCGTTTATTGTCGAATTGTCGGTCATCTTAACACCATTGCCCCCATTATTGATTTCAATATTGCCGAAGACCCCGCTTCCACTTCCTGTAAGTCCCTGATTGGTCGTCCCGTTAAAAATCATTCCGCCGCTCGCTGCATTAGGGCTGAAGTGAGCAGCATTGTTGTCAACATTGTTAAGCAAGTTTATTGTATTTCCACCGTCATTGAATGTTCCGGAGGTCAACGTTAAATCACCGTTTACAGTGATGCTGCTTGGTGTCGTATTGCTTAAGAACAAAGTATGCCCTGGGGCTGTAGCAACTTCCAAATTGGCAAAGTTGGTACGATTAGGAGTAGCCGTGCCGATAATGGTTTGATCGGCACTGCCAAGAAAAGAAGTGGTTTGTGTCAGCACTTGAGTTCGAAAACCACCAACGTTGAGACCGTTTGAAGCGGCGGTCGTATTGTTATTTGTCAAATTCCCGCCAATTTCAAGATCAAGTCCGTTGGTATTGTAGTAGCTCAATGTACCGCCTATAGTTAAATTTCCTATAAGTGTTAAGCCATATGTCTGTTGGATCGCCTGTGAATTTGAAGTTGCTTCGAGTGTAAGGTTTCCCAACGGAACGGAAGATTCGAAATAGAACACAGTATTATTGGCTGTAACGCCTGACTGCCCCAACTGTAGAGTGCCGCCTGTAACATTCGAGACATCAGGTTCTATGTACAAATCATAAGGAGAAGAAGTGCTGATATGGTTGGCAATGATTAATGTACCGCCGCTCATATCAAACATGCTTCCATCATTTAACACTTCAAACGCCGCTCTTGACGTACTGGCATTCTTACCTCCGATGGTAACGGTCCCACCTGACTGAATATAATTTAATGAGCCGCTCGTTATGATCGTACCTCTGCGTATTTGCCCGTTTACGATCAATTGTCCGCCCGCGATATTGATCTCAGGCAAACCAGCAGAAGCATATTCAATATCATTGTTGGTAGCTCCGCCATTTCCGATATTAACTGTCCCGCCAAGCACTTCGAGCTTTCCTGCCAAAAGTAAATCGCCGGCATCATTGGTTGTGCCAATAGTTACCGTTCCTGTCTGAACTGATAAACAGGCAGTTGAAGGAATAGAAAAAGAAGTTGTCGTTGATAAGGTAAGATTCAGTGATGAATTATTTACCCTGAACGTTCCGTTTGATAAAGTAAGAAACGGAAGAGGGCCTGTGGTCATAGAATTAGCTGTTACAGTGAGGACAGAAGTAGTATCAGAACCTTTATCGATAAAGAGGTTATAAAAATCTATGGTTCCAGCGCCACTGATGGTGTCATCGGCGGCTCCTTTAAAATACGTGTAGACCGTCCCTGTGTTATTCATATCGAATGTTCCAGTGCCGGCACAGGAAAGATTCCCGTAGAGTTGTAAAACATTATTTACGACTGCCCCTGTTGCAGCTGCTCTGAAAGTTGCACCTGCCGCTATATTAGAGTTGCCCATGACTTTAATTGTTGAGATGACAACATTGCGGAATTCCAACGCACCTGAATTGATGTTGAGATTTCCGTTTATCGTGTAAGTCCGTGAAGTTATGGTATTCGTACCTGCCGATCCTGTTCCCGAACCGGAAACAGTTACATCTCCATAAATTGTCAAATCCCTGTCAGGAAGTGTTATCGTATAGGTTGAAGAATGCGTTAATTTCAGATTTTTATAAGCGCCCAATGCAAGCCCTGATACTGATGATGTTGTCGGTATAGTAATATTACCGACAAGTGCAGAAGTATAATATTCAACAGTTCCGCCGTTCCCGGCAATAAAAGCGCCAAAATCACCCTGAGGAAAATAATTATTTGAAGCTATGCGCAATGTACCGCTGCCTGCCATTCCGTTACCGGGCACCACGCCAAAGTTGTGGCCTGTGTACGTTTGTAAATCGAGCGTCGATCCGGCTGCGATATTGAGATTTGCGCATTGTTTATTATTGGCATTGATAGTGACTGTATGATTATGCGTAGCGTCACCGATGATAACCAGCGTAGCAGCCACCGGAACGCTTGCACCACCGGGTCCGCCAACAGCAGTGGCAGACCATGTTGCAGTATTGTCCCAGTCTCCATTAACACCCGTGCTGTACCTTGCCGGCACGGCAGCAAATGCTGCAGGTTCACCGGCCGTATATTCTCCACCAGCGCTATCTGCTGCATTATACGAAACCTGATTTGTAGCCTCAGTTACCAAAGCAACATTATTAATCGTATTCCATGTTAAATTGCCTAGATTCACAGCGGGTATATAATTCGTTTCAGTACCAGATACAAAATAATTCAATGCGGCATAATCGTAATAGTAGTTGTGCCTCACCGAACCAGCCGGAATACCTGTGAAACCGTTACTGGTTGTTTTCCAGTAACACGCCAGCGAATTTATACTCTGTGTCAACGGATGCCTTGCATTTACAGGGCGTGTTGTTACCGTTCCATAGGCAGTCGGCGCACTGCTGAATTGTATCGGCTGCGGCATGTAATAATAAGTAGTATTCGAAGTATTATAAAAACCAAACGGAAAATTAAATGCATTGGTATTCGAAAAGATTTTACTTACTCCTCCGTCCGACATCAAGCCATTGGTATAGATCATACGGGCAGCACTGAAAACCTGGGTTGCACCGGCGACTGCATCATAAACGTCGGCGGCCGTGCCAAGAGCAAGCACATTGGAACCGATACTTAACCTTGCTGTGGTATTGGCTAACCTTAGTTCTCCGGTGATAGTAAGGTTGGCTGTCGTAGTAGTTGAACCGCCTGTTTTATTCAGCGTCAGATTATTGAAAGAACCTGTACCATCGCCCGATAGAGTCTGGGCTGCAACACCGGTAAGCTGAATGCTCCCGGCTCCCGATGCCGGCTTAAAATGCGTTCCGCTATTTACGATGTTTCCCTGAACAAATATTGTTCTGCCATTATCCCTGAGTATAGTTCCATGTCCAATGGTAAGATTGCCGATGATTGTAACATTATTGCTATTCAACGTTACATCGGCTGTATTTGCAAGTGTAAGATTTTGCAGGTTGCCGGTAATAGTTCCTGAAGCATCAAATGTTTGAGACCCATTACCGTTCAATGTAGTTGTATTTGTCAAACCTGTGGCAGGAGTATATGTGCCTCCTAATAAAATAGAAAAATTATGTCCCACCGTAAGGTCAACTAAACTTGTGTTCAGGTTTAAGAGAGAATTGGCACCAATTGATAAATCGTGTAATACACTCAGTGGAGTATTCCATTGAACTGTTGTGGTCAATGCTCCCGTTCCTCTTGAAATATTCAGATTATAAAAAGGCGTTGTGGAATTTGCCGTATATACAGTAACGGAGCTTGGTAGATTTAGATTTACAGTACCACCGGTAACCTGATAATTTCCAACTTGAGATTGAATATCCATAATATTAAAGTCTGTCGTAGCATCCGTAAAGATATTATTTGTAAAATTAATACTACCACCGCTCATCATGAATACAGAATTTATGTTGCTTAAGCCCAACATAGGCCCAGCATGGTTTTCTCCCAGCAAGCGGAAGTTCGCTATTCCGCCTGTTTGAATATAACTCATTTGATTATTACCTCCGGTGGATGTCCACGCCTGACTGACATCCAATGTTCCCGTTCCCTCAACTTGAATTATTGGTGTTCCTAAGGTTCCTAAAACAATGCCTGCTGCATCTCCTGTAGAAAATTGACCTGCACTTATACGCAACGTACCGTACAGTGTAGCTGCTTGATAGCCAGTTCCATTAACGCCAGTTAAAGTGGTCGAAACAGTAGCGCCATTTATCCATAACTCTGCAGTTGGTATCAAATTAAAATCCTGCCCACTTTCCGTAAGAGAAGGGATATTTATATTTTCATTAAGTTTCAGCGTGCCGTAATGTATAAAGAGTGCTTTGTAATACGCACCATATCCATAACCTTCAGGTCCTCCATCAAAAGCACTGTTACCCTGATTATTGGGAGCATAAAGAGCGAAATTACTCGTGTTGGAAGAATTTACTTCCAGTGTATAAGTCTTGTCCGTTCCCTTAGCTACAATGAGCCTGAAAAAGTCCGTTATTCCATTACACGTGATAGTATTGTTTGTTGCTCCGTAGAAAAATACCTGAACATCGCCATAATTAATTCCTCCTGAGGCAGTAGCGGTAAGTATATAATATGCCGGAACTGCGGGTGAAGGTAATCCTGTAAATCGAACAGATCCATTATTTGTCAAGTTACCGTACAACGATAATGTATGAACTGGATAAGGTGTTGTATTGTCGGTCGGATTAGGGATGGCGTGTGAAGTTGCAAAGTTGTTTACTCTGATATTACAACCGGCATCAACAGATATATTTCCATTAACAGTCATATTGATCAGGTTATCTGATGCTATCGGATTACCAAAATAAAATGTATTACTGCTCGTTGAATAATTTTTCAAACTAAAATTCCCGTTGATCGTATAGGTGGGACTTGTGCTATTATCCAGATAAGTACTACTTGCACTACCGATGTAATTAGAAATAATTAAATTATTATACGTCAATTGACTCACACTCAGACCGATACCAGTTAGATTATAATATTCTATTGTTCCGCCGTTGCTTGCAACAAAATTTGTATAAGTTCCGCCGGGAAGACTATTGGAACTGAGCATTATTTTCCCCTGCCCTGTTACCGTACCGAAATTATGCCCCGTAGTAGATTTGATATCAAGTATGCCTCCTGAATTCATAGTAAGTGTTGTTACCTGTTTATTATTCGCGTTGATAGAAATCGTACGGCCGTTGAGAATTGTAACGTTATCCATAGGTCCGGGAACACCGGAATTTATCCAAAGTGTACCTGAAGCATCGGTAGTCCAGGAAGTTGCATTGTCCCAATCGCCCGATTGGTAAGAATAGAAAGGCTTAATTAAGGAAGTACCAATTGCAAAATAAGCAGGTGATGAAGAAATTGTTTGAACGGAAGTAATAGAAGCGCCGATGTTAGCGCCGCCTATGGAAGAATAATTTCCTGCTTGTACTATTGATGTTCCAATCGCTTTGGTAGAAGTCAATCCGCTTTCAGTAAGCCGAACCGATGCACTCATAAAATTTCCGCTTGTGTTTTGAACATACCAATTACGTGGAGCAATATTTGTAATGGTCGTCTCGTCGCATGTGGAAGCTCCTGCTCCGCTTATTGTTACTCTCACAACGGGTGTTATTGCTCCAGTTCGAATATTTACCAAATCAAGCGGCCGATAATTCCCGTTTTCGCCTACAGGGTATGAATAAGTTGTGCCGTCAGCTCCTATATTTGCAAGTAATGTCAAAGCTAATGAACCATTGATGTACGAAGTGGACGATGCACCGGTAATACTTCCTGCTGCCGTATTTGTTATCGTTAATAAATTTGTTCCCGATGTGGTGAGGATACCTGATGTGAATGTGAGAATTCCAGAAAGTGATACAGGAGCATTTAAAGTAACACCATTTGTATTGTTGATGGTTAAATTATTTAAAGTTGAAGCGCTCGTTCCTCCAATACTCTGGACACCGCTTCCATTGAAGTTCACCGTTCCTGCACCTGCTGTGAACGTTCCACCGTTATTCGTCCAATTACCTGCAACATTATGTACGAATGCTCCACTCGTGAATGTCGCAGTACCATTCAGTGTTACGTTGCCGCCGATAGTCAATCCGACGAGGCCGGTTGCGGTCGCAGATCCTCCCATCGTGAAGTCGCCGCTAATCGAAGTTATGCCGACATTGAGCGTTTTCGCAAGGCTGCCAGAAAGACCAAGAGACCAGTAATTATTGACATGGACTGTCTGGGCGGCTCCTGTATAGTTGACCGTGTTACCTGAAGCGGTTACCGTCAACGTCGTTATAGCTGATGCCGCGCCGATGTTTAGGATGCCAGTTGTACCTTGAGTTAAGCCGCCAGTTCCCGATAGGGCAGTACTTGCAGTAATAGTTCCGTTATTCGTGAGTGTTGTACCGGTAACAGTGAGCAACGTACCAACTGTAAATGTTCCATTATTAGAATAGGCGCCTGTAAATGTGGCTGTTGGAATCGCAAGGGCGCTCGCTCCGCTAATCGTCTTGATTGCGCCAGAAAAAGTGTGTACGCCAGTGCTAGCCGTAAATGTTGTGCCGTCGTTTTGCAAGTTTCCTGCATAGTTAATAGCCGCAACACCAGTTTCATTCCAAACACCACCGGAATTAACTGTAACATCGCCGGTAAAAGTTTTTGCACCTGTATTAGCAAGTGTCAATGTTCCGGAAACTGATGTTGTACCTCCAACAGTCAGAGTCCATGTATTGGTTGCTCCGGTGGCTAATGTAGCACCAGCATTAATAGTAAGTGGAACTCCAGCACTTAATGTCAAAGCAGCATACGTTGTAATTGCTCCGGTATTGGCGATAATTATTCCACCGGTCGCTGCAAATGGAGTTATCCATTCTTCTGCCGTAGCAGTGTATGCAGCTGGTTTGTTGTACTGAAGTGTAGCGTTTAAACCGTAAGTTACAACTCCGGTGGTTACTGCAACTGAAGCGGTTCCTTCCAGAGAAAGCACGCCATTTACAGTTGGTGTGGTCGCGAATGTCTTTGCACCGGAGCCTGAAAGTGTAAGATTATTATAAATATAAACTCCACCCGTCTGTGCGGCACCATTGTAGTTAACAGTTCCGATAGATGCGGTAAATGTCCCAGAGGCAAAGTTTCCACCGACGTTGATCGTACCAGCATCGGTAAACGTTATCCTTGATTGCGCGGCTGTTCCTGATGTCGTGATAGCGCCTGTAACATTGACCGTTCCTGTGGAAAGTGACAATGTACAGAACCGACCAGCAGTACCACTGCCAGGAATAGCAATGCTAGCTGCGTTCAAGGTACCTGCACCTACTGAAATTGTGCTGGTAATAGTTCCCGCCGACGGGGCGTTCATGGTAATAGCGCCGGTGGCGTTAAGTATATACGTACCGCTTATAGTAATACCATTATTTACTGCTGGTGCATTTAAAACTATAGTTGTAACAGCTGCCGTGTTGACATCCACAGTAACTATAACACCAGTATTAATAATAATATTATCTCCCGCTACCGGAACGGCAACACCGCCCCAAGTAGCAGTGGCGCTCCAGGCGCCGGTCACTGATGCAGTCTTGGCGGCACTAAATGCCGTCGCTCCCAGTGCAACAATGAGCACAAACATCGTCAGCATAACAATCAGTGTGCGCGATATATGAGATCTCTTTTTCACCATTGAGAACTAAATATTATTTTCATTGAGAATATTCTGTTTCATCATCGTGTCACATTTAAGCCGCACATGCTTTCGCAGTCATGGCTTCCATATGTAATTGCTGTTCATAAGAAAGAATTGATAAGAGTGCATTCTTTTTTTTCATATCATTCTTGTACTGGTGGCTCTCATTGATGAACACCAAATGTCGCTTCGAGTGAGGGCTTTAATGATCCCTTCAGAATATATCCGTCCGCCCGGGCTTCGAGCGCTTGCAAACGATAGGTCGGATCATCGTATGTCGTCGCAATGAGGACCTTTGTTTCCGGCCAACGCTGTTTGATGATCCGTGTCGCTTCAAGACCATTCATCTGCGGCATCGCAATATCCATCAAGACAACATCAGGAAAGAGCTGCTCAACTTTCTCCACTGCCTCNNCCGCCATTTATTGCTTCTCCGACGACAGAAACATTCGGCATCCGATCAAGAAACTCACGGACAACTCTTCGAAAATCTCGATGATCATCGGCAATGAGAACCTTAATTCTATTCATATTTTTTTCTCTTCGGTGGACGGATATTTTTCGTTTATTCTTTTTCGAGTTTACTACCCCGCAACTTGCTGCGTTTAATGGATGCCCGCCTAAAATCCGCGGACATGACAGCTGGAAGCCTGAGAATGAAGCAAGCGTTGGCTTGCAACAATATTCAAGTCATTCCCGAATGTTTTAATCGGGAATCCAGAAAAACAGATTGAATATCTCGGAGCTTGCTCCGAGGTATTTTATTTCTAAATAGTATCATATNNACTGGGTATAATATAGTATGGCCATGATTGAGACAAATCGTCTGATCACCGTAATTTAAAGAATACAGGAAGAACCGTAGAGGTCTACGTAAATTACCGTATTTATATACCAGACGTTACCAATGGGGCATTGGGAAGGGATGAATTATGCTCTTTTTGAATAGTTCGATAGGGCTACTTAGTAGTATCGTTCTGTTTGATCACGGTATCTGGTGGAAGCTGGCTATTAGTTTCTTTGTGGTTTGTTTTGCTAATATGGGCAGGCTTTTGTATGAAATAAGGTTGAATGATGTATACATAGCAGAGCTGAGCAAGGGTAATCATAAGTACTGCGATGCCCACCAACAAAGTCCAAAACGCGTATTGTTTTATTTTGTTTTGTGTGTGTGCGTCCTTTGTGTCTTTATTTCTTTTCCGTCTATCCAATTCTTTCAGAACTAAACCATGAATTGTAGCCATATAAATAGATTTTTCCCTAAGTGCTTCCAATTCATCGTCGGGCAAAGACTTAATATGTTCTTCGTCGGCTTGCATGCTGGTATTTATAAACTCTACCGTTTGGGCAGTTTTATTTCTTGCGGAGTCACTCGCACGATCCGGCGCATAACCTCGTGGAAGGGCATGTTTTGTGTTTGTGGCAATCCTGCGGGAAGTTCAATCGGAGTTTCCACGAAGGGCTTATTGCGTTTTGGTTTATTCGTTGGTTTGGGTTCGTTCATGTTTTATTCCAGTAAGTGGGGGGTTTTTCTTATACAAGAAACAATAAATTCATCAACCATGTATTGGATTCGATTGTTTTCCAGATCACAAGGAAAAACTAATATTTCTTTGCTTGCCAATTTTATTGCGTATATATCGTTTCTATATGTTTCAATAAGGCATGGTTCTATATTGCCGGTTTCGGAATTATCTACCGCATCTAAGATAGAGTCGAAACATGGTTTAATAAGTAAATTCTTTTCGCCGTCCGATAGTTTTCCCATGTATTCTATTTGCGCTTTTTGTTTTTCGGTTAGCAGGATTCCGTCGGCAATCTGTGTGGCAATATCAACTTGGTTTTGTGGTTTTATTTTAACAGAAGCGATTTTATTTATTAAAAGTTTAACTGAAAGAGAAATAAATGTACACACAATTGCAATATAGCATACTGCGAACGATATTTCTGCTTTATCCCATTGTTTTATTGGTATGGTCAACATGGATTTTGTCAGATGTAAAATATAATCTCGAATCCACACTCCATATAAAAGTAGGATTAAGAATACTCCGTCCACAATATATTCTCGGACTTTCTCTTTTACAGTATCAGAAAGTTTTGTTATCTCGGTTTTTATTTTATTGTTCACTGTTTGCGTTTATTACGATAATGTTTCCATGATATTTATTAACGGATAAGGTCTTTATATGTCAATCTACCATTACAAGCACTTAATAACAAACCGAATCTTGCGGAGTCGTTTAGTTTGCGTGAGTTATATCGGTATTCAAACTCTTCACAATATCTGTGTAAGTGTTCTTTAGAAACATGATGATAAATTCCAACTATACCGCGTTTCAACAAACTCCAAAAGCCCTCAATGGTATTGGTATGTATAATTCCATCAACATACTTATGGGTGCTGTGAGAAATGACACCATGCTCTTTGTACTCTTTATCAAGTCCTTTATATCCGGAAAAGTTATCAGTCATTACGATAGAATCAGGCGATACATTTTCACGAATAGCAGACTTCAAGGTATTTCCTTTAACGTCTGGAATGGTTTGTATTCTTGCTTCACCATCACGTTGAACGATACCAAAAGCGATAGATTTATCTGTGGGGAATCCACGCTTGCCGTACCCGCGCTTCTTTCCGCCGATAAAAGTTTCGTCAACTTCGACGATACCATCCAAAGGTTTTACGAAAGAACCAGTGGACATTGTAAGTCTGATTCTATGAAGCATGTGCCAAGCGGTCTTTTGGGTTACGTCAATATCTCTGGCAAGTTGGCAACTACTGATTCCCTTTTTATGGGCGGACACAACGAAGATTGCATGAAACCACTTCTGCAAGGGCAAAGCAGAATCTTCAAATATAGTCCCAACTTTCATAGAGAATGGCTTTCGGCATTTAGGGCATTTAAGAAGTTTACCGCCTTGAATCTTATATATCTTTTCAGTATTCCCGCAATGAATACAAACCGGAACGTCTCCCCATCGAGATTGAATAAGAAATTCTCTGCAAGTCTCTTCATTCGGGAATCGTTTGATAAGTTGCAAGAGGTTGTTAATCGGTATTTCTTTTATAGTAGTTTTCATAAAAAGCCTATTTATTGTTTGATAAGTCCATGCGCGTTTTAATGAGATCGGCTATGCTTTCGTCTGAATCCATCAGATTGTCAACCCATCTCCAGAATAGTGCTTTTGATTGAGCAATAGCAATGAATAATATATTGATAAATAAAAGAAAGAATTTGAATCCGATAGCGACAATTTGTTTTTGTGTTATGAATATATCGTTTCCATACAATAAATATAGCTGATAAGAAATTACAATTATGGCAACAGCCGAGAATATAAATGACACTAATTTATTGATAGCCAGACGACGCTTAGACTTTATAATGGTTTTATCTTTGGGAATGGGCTTAATTTCGGGCGGAATTTTAATTTCTTTTTTTCTATTTAACCATGCGGTTGCAAAATTAATCGCCGCCGCTCCGACGGTAAGTATCGCGCTTGCAAGTAGCATGGTGTTGGCGTCCATTTCGACCTCTTTCTATTTGAGAAAGACACTTAAGGATTTATCGCACAAACATGATACAAAATAATCTTGGTAATGTCAAGTATATAATTGCCTAAATTACCGTAGACGGGAAAGGTTGGATTTATTGGATAAAACGAGGATTTGAAGAAGGAACGTCAGCACTCAGCATAGTAAGCGAATTTCACCCTGGCTCTTTATGAATCTGAATGAGGCTTTTGCTTCTTGCTCAATGCAAACCGTACTAAATTGGCAGCATCGTGAATGTCGAGTTTTTGCATAATATTTGTTCGATGTGTTTCAACAGTTCTCGCGCTAATGAAAAGCTTTTCAGCTATTTGCAAGTTATTGAATCCATCGGCAATATATTGAAGAACTTCTCTTTCCCGTTTCGTCAATGGAAGATCATCGTCGTTCAGTGGAAGATCGTCCCGCCCTTCCGACTTTCGGAGGTATGCTTCCATCACAATCTCAGAAACTCGCGGACTAAAGAAGCGGTCACCTCGCGCCACTGCACGAATAGCAGCCGCAAGCTCGTCTCTTCCGCTATTCTTCAGCATGTATCCGCCTGCGCCGGATTTCAAAATTTGGTACACATATTCCTCGTTGTCATACATAGTTAACACAAGGACTTTCGCGGACGGAAAGTCTTTTCGGATGATTTTTGTTGCTTCGACTCCGGAGAGTTTTGGCATTGAGAGATCGATAATGACGACATCAGGCTCAAGTTTTTTCGTCATCGCGACAGCTTCTTCTCCATCGCTCGCCTCACCGATGATGATGAATTCTTTAAAGGGTTCCAGCAATTTAATAAGGCCGCTTCGAACCATCGGATGATCATCCGCGAGAAGAATTCGAATTTTATTCATGGATCACAACTTTTGTTAATGGAATCTCTACTGTAATAAATGTACCATTTTTTGGCGTTGAATCAATCGTTAATATACCTCCAAAAGATGCCGCACGCTCGCGCATGCTGACGAGACCCATGCCACCTTTGCCTGTTGCGCGAACAATATCGGGTTTTTCGGTAATCCCCTTCCCGTTATCCTCAATAACCAACCGAATACCTTCAGGATAACGAATAAACTGAAGATTCACTTCTGTGGCTTCAGCATGTTTTGCGACGTTATTAAGAGATTCTTGTGCAATTCTGTAAAGACCAATTTCCGTTTGCGGATCAAGACGTTCAGTAATTCCGCTTGTGTGGAACTGAGCTTTTATAGCTGTTCGGTTCGTAAATTGTTCGCTGAGAAGCTGAAGCGCAGGAGTCAATCCAAAATCATCTAGGACACTCGGCATAAGATTATAGGATATTTCTCGCGCCTCCTTCATCACATCGTCGAGCAATCCTTTCATATCAAGAATACGATCCTGTCCCTCCTGTCCCACGGTAATCATATCTTCCAGAATCTCGAGATTGAACTTGATCGCTGTAAGCATTTGTCCAAGACCATCGTGAATTTCCCGGGCGATGCGCCTTCGTTCGTCTTCCTGCGCTTGAACACGCGCGCCGGAGAGAATCTCCAGTTCTTTTTCCCGTTGGAGAAGATCCGCATAGAGTTGAGCGTTGACCATTGCAATAGAGTGCTTCTCAGCAAGTGAATGCAGCAATCGCATTTCACGTCCGACGAATTCATGGTTATGTCGGTAACCGACTACAATCATCCCTTTGTGTTTCCCCTCCACGATCAAAGGCATCCACGCAGTCGAAACAATCTTCTCCTCTCTAATAATCGGAATTTGAGACAATGGAAAAAGCTCTTGAGCATTGGAATCGTAAATGATATTCGGTCTTTCATTTTTCAGAATAGCGTTAAATGCTTCAGGAGGTTTAAACGATTCCAACGTGTGTTGGAGCGTATTCCCGCAAATCGCTTTCCATTGCACAGAAGTTTGCGATTCATCGAACAAAAGCACACCCGCGAAATGAGCGCGTGTGAGATTCAACGTCTGTTGGAGGATTGCAGCAAATATTTTTTCGAGATCCATAATACCAACAAGTTTTCGGTCGATGTTACTCAGCGTTTCTTGTTCCCATAACCAGAGTGATTGTTCACGCTCGAGCATTTTTCTTTTCGTAATATCTCGGAATGACGCCTGAACAGCCAAACAGTCATTCCACTCAATGATATGTGCATTAGCCTCCAGATCAATCATCTTTCCCTGTTTCGTCAAGCCGCGCATTTCATAATTCCTCAGCACTTCATCTCCTAACAAACGTCCTTCTTGTATAATTTCAAGAGACGCTCGATTAGGAGGGGCGATGGTATCGGCAAGATTCAGCTTCTGCATGTCTTCCGATTGTCCATATCCAAACAGGTGAACAGCCGAAAGATTGACATACACCAATTTCCCGTCTTGAATAATCATAATACCATCAAGTGAACTTTCGACAATACTGCGATATTCCTGCTGTGTCTCGACGATTCTTCGCGTCAACTCTTTCCGGTCTATCGGGTCGTTGTACTGAGCAATGCATTCCATCAACCTTCCGCGTGCACCAAGAATCGGAGAAAGGAACATACCGGAGACAGTCGTTTGTCCATCTGAACGTGCAAATTCCACTTCGGCGGTCCATGGCTTGCCGGATGTGAGAATCGGTTTAGCTGACATCCATAGATTTTCTGCTTGTTCTTGTTGACGAGAGATTTTCATCAGGTCAAATAAATTCCTCCCGACAAGCGACGATTGCTTCATCCCGCTCCAAAGTACAAATGCCGGGTTTGCATACCTCGTAACACCATTGCTATCAGTGAGCAGTACCGGATTCGTGGAACACTCGAGTAATGCCTGGAATCGACTCACACTGGAAGATATTTTACGATCTCGATAGATCAACAGCAGCGCAAGGATAACAATAAAACTGTTGAGTACCAAGGACCACACAAACAAACGGACGTAATACACTCGGATGAGATTGGACTTACCAGCCTCTCTCTCTACTGTTTGCCGATGCTCGTTCTGCCAGAGGTCTTGGAAAACACCATTCACGATTACATTGTAGGTCGTATGGACTGATGAGACTTCATCAAACATTGCATCCCTTCCTCTTTTGAGCGGAGTAGAAGGGACAGCTATCATTCGTTGAACGAGTGCATCTGTCTGTAAAAAATATTTTTGGGCAAGCGGAAGTAATTCGCTCACAACCGTATCTTTGGAGTTTTTTATAAGTGACAGATATTTTGCTTTTGCGAATGAATACTGTGCCTTATTCTTATCGAGTCTTATTTGAAGTAAATATCGTTGTGTAGGATTCGTACGGCCTTTTTCGAATAACGAGACCATCTCGGCAAGAACACTTTTGCTGAAGACAATGACACTGTCTCGCTGTACACTTGCTGCAAGTGCTTGGTCGGATTGATGGATGGTACGACGGAACTCCAAAATAGAATATCCACCTGCCATTAAGAGAAGCAGCAGGAGAAGAACACTACTGAATAAAAACATAGACGATGAGATGTTGCGTCTCATCGGCAATGTAAAAATCAGATCATTTGATGTGCCACGATTCCACACAACTTTATTCATTCCTTCAGTCAATCTCAAGGCAGACGCGTATCCATTTCCTTATCGTTTGCACCTATTCGATCCATGGAGTGCGCAGACTACTTACCTATGAGTGATTTGTATGCTTGAACATTGAGGAGAGTGCTCACTTGGGTAAGATCGGTGATGGTTATTTTCACCATCCATCCATTTCCGTACGGATCTTTATTCACGATTTCAGGATGATCCTTCACCTCTGCATTCACCTCGGCAATTTCACCGGCAACAGGCGCAAACAAATCGGAGACCGCTTTCACCGCTTCGATCGTACCGAATGATTTGCCTTTCTCAACCTTCGTGCCTACAGCCGGGATTTCGACAAACACGACATCCCCTAACTCGCTTTGAGCGTAATCGGTAATACCAATCCAACCATATTGACCTTCGATACGCATCCATTCATGCTCGGTTGTATATTTCAAATTGTCGGGAAAATTCATAATACCCTCACGATATAAAATATGAAACTCTTACATAGAATTGTCGCCAAGCGAAAGTATCACGCTTGACAACTACGTTCACTACCACATGTTCAATAATTTACTCTTCAAACACAAATGATTCAATAAATTTCGTATCGAAATTACCGCTCCTGAACTTCTCATTTAACATCAGCTTTTTGTGGAATGGAATCGTCGTCTTGATTCCTTCAATAATGAACTCATCAAGTGCGTAATACATTTTTGTGATTGCTTCT
The DNA here is from genome assembly GCA_003142575.1 of Ignavibacteriota bacterium. Lineage (GTDB taxonomy): Bacteria > Bacteroidota > Ignavibacteria > UBA10030 > UBA10030 > Fen-1298. The sequence goes on along the minus strand of PLMS01000065.1, from coordinate 114,597 downwards.
TCTCTCGTTTTACCCTTGACGATCAACTTGGCAATCAGCGAATCGTAGTAGGGCGGAATAAAGTATCCGGCATAGACGTGGGTATCAACGCGTACACCAAATCCTCCAGGAAAATGCATGCTCGTGATTTTACCGGGACTTGGACGGAAACCCGCTGCCGGGTCTTCTGCATTAATCCGGCATTCAATAACATGCCACTGTGGCTTCGCTTGCACTTTTTTCAGTCGTTCTCCTGCTGCCACGCGAATTTGCATCTTCAGCAAATCAACTCCCATCACTTCTTCGGAAACAGGATGCTCGACCTGAATGCGAGTATTCATTTCCATGAAATAAAAACTCTTGTCTTTGTCCAGTAAGAATTCAACCGTCCCCGCTCCGAGATACTTCACACTTTTTGCACCTTTTATAGCAGCAATGCCCATTGCTTCACGTATTTCCGATGTCAATGCCGGTGAAGGTGATTCTTCTACTAATTTTTGATGCCGCCGCTGAATACTGCAATCGCGCTCGCCAAAATGGATTACCGTTCCGTACTGATCGGCCATGATTTGAATTTCGACGTGGCGTGGTTCTTCAATATATTTTTCAATATACACAGAAGCATTGCTGAATGCAGTTTCCGCTTCATGACTTGCTGTAAAGTAAGCATTCTCCAATTCATCCATCACGCGTACGATACGCATCCCTCTTCCGCCCCCGCCTGCCGTTGCTTTGATAATGACGGGAAAACCAATTTCTTGCGCTACCTTTTTTGCATGAGGAAGATCAGAGATAACACCTTCGCTTCCCGGCACAACCGGGACTCCTGCTTTCTTCATTGTCTCTTTAGCAAGTGCCTTATCTCCCATAGAAGTTATTGCATCCGGACGCGGACCAATGAACACAATGCCAGACGAAGCGCAGATATCCGCAAAGTTTGCGTTCTCCGCAAGGAATCCATAACCGGGGTGGATAGCATCGGCATCGGTGACTTCAGCAGCAGCAATCAGACGCGGGATGTTCAGATAACTTTCTTTACTCGGTGGCGGACCGATGCAAACAGCTTCATCTGCAAACTTGACGTGGAGAGAGTCCCGATCAGCTTCGGAATAAACAGCGACCGTTTTGATCCCTAATTCGCGGGCGGCGCGAATCACACGCAATGCGATTTCACCACGATTTGCTATAAGGATTTTCTTGAACAAGGAGATTCGGCTTCCAGAACGAGGCTGAGTCACTACGCTTTCTCGATCAGAAACAGGATTTGGTTGTATTCGACAGGTTTTCCGTTCTCTGCTATGATTTTCACCACAGTTCCATCACAATCTGATTCGATTTCATTCATCAATTTCATAGCTTCGACAATGCACAGAACTGAGCCGATCTTCACAGACTGCCCAATTTCAATGTACGGTTCGGCATCGGGGGCTGGAGCACGATAGAATGTCCCGACAATTGGAGAACGAACTTCATGATATTGCGAATTTGGAAGAGTATTTGATGTCGCGGGTTTGGTCGATTCCACGTGCTGGGAGTTATGAGAAGGCAACGCTGGTAATGGTGTAGTCTGTACATAAACCCCAGAGTTGCGATTGCGTGCAACTTTTATTTTCGTCCCTTCCTCTTCGAGTTCCAACTCATCGATAGAGCTATGCTCGACCAACTTAATGATCTTCTTTATGTAAGAAAGGTCCATAAAGTCTCCAGTGTGAAAAAACGTAAAAAATATATCGCCTTTGGGGGATGGACAAGCAATATCACCTGTTTACACGCTCCAAATACTTGCCTGTTCTCGTGTCGACACGAATAATATCACCTTCGTTTATGAAGAGCGGTACGTTCACCGCAGCGCCGGTTTCAACAGTGGCGGGTTTCTGCGCTCCGGTGGCCGTATCACCTTTCACACCGGGAACAGTTTCAATAATTTTCAATTCCACATTTTGCGGAATTTCTGCTCCAACAATATCCATCCCCACCATTTGAAGCTGAACAGTTTCACCTTCCTTCAGGAATTGTGCGCCTTTACCTAAAGCTATTTCATCTACCGGCATCTGTTCATAGCTCTGTTTATCCATAAATTGATAACTCGAACCGTCATGGAAGAGATATTGGAATTCTTTTTGCTCTACACGCACTTCTTCCACCTCTTCGCCAGACCGAAAACGGGTTTCTGTTACACGCCCGCTCTTGAGACCGCGAAGTTTTGCCTGTACAAACGCGCGCAGATTTCCCGGCGTGCGATGTATATATTCTTCAATCCGATGTAATTCTCCATTAAACCGAATAACCATACCAACACGAAAATCAGCAGTTGATGCCATTTATAGCCTCAAAATCTTCCATTCTTGATAAAAAACAGTGTGTTTTCTTCAATTTTGCGTGCAAAAGATACACAAACTTGACAGCAATGTCAAGAAACACCCAATCCTAAATACGAAAGGGAATCAAATGGCATTTTTCAAATCCAATTAGAAAAGCTCCAATCGTCTGCAATTTCCCCTTTTCCAACAGCCTTTTTCATCAAACCTTTGCCTCCTGACACCTACGATTTATCCCCAACACCCATCTCTAAATCTTCTCCTTTTTTATTGGCACATTTGCTGTGTATATTCTATCTATGAGAAAAGGTGAAAACCGATTATACCAAGAATGTGCTAATACCGACATTCTTAAAACAGATTAAAATCATAAAGAAGAAATCCGAATGGCAAAACGAATATTGTGTATTGAAGACGATCCTCAAATGCGTTTAATCGTTCAGATGGCACTTGAAACCGTCGGCTATGAAATGGAAGAAGCAGCAGATGGAAAACAAGGATTAGATCGTGCAATGGAGACTGTTCCTGATCTCATTCTCTGTGATATCAATATGCCGGGGATGGATGGATTTGAAACATTGGAAGAACTACGGAAGCACAAATCGACCTCATATATTCCTTTTATCTTCATGACAGGTGAAAGCCCCCGCAAATATCTGCGCAAAGGAATGAATCTCGGTGCCAATGATTTCATTATGAAACCCATTGACATGGGGGATCTCATCAAAGCTGTGCAGATACGCTTGCAAGAAGTTGACCGAAACAAAGAAGAGACACATAAAGCAGTCGCTGATCTTAGTGAGAGCATTACCCGCGCGCTGCCACATGAACTACGAACACCGATGACGGGTATACTGGGACTGGCTGAACTTCTGAAAGTCCAAGCCGACGAAATGACCCCGAGCGATGTGAAAGATCTTGCGGAGTTATTATTCACTTCGGCTGTGAGGATGAACCAAACATTAGAGAAATTTTGGATTCACACGCAATGCTTGCTTCTCCCAAATGACAATGCAAAATTGTCTGCTTCGCGTCAAACTGGCACCAAGAATATCGATCTCATCATCCGACGTGTTGCCGAGGAATTGGCGCTCTCTCATAAGCGTTCTGCCGATCTTACCTTCAATCTTGCTCCTTTGTCTGTTGCAATTTCTGAAAGATATTTCGAACAAGTAATGAGTCAGATAATTGAAAATGCATTTAAGTTTTCCACAGATGGAACAAGTGTGAGCATCTCTACAGAAGTCAAGAATACTTTAGGTCTCATCCTCGTGAAAGACCACGGTCGCGGAATGTCCGAAGATCAAATACAAAATATTCATGCCTTTATGCAATTTGACCGAGAACGACACGAACAACAAGGATTAGGCTTGGGATTAATGATTGCAAAACGTTTATTAAAAATTCACGATGGAAAATTAGAGATAACAAGCGGATTAGGTCAAGGAACTACATTGGCAATCACCCTGCCCCTCTTGAGTCAATAGTAAGCGTAACTTTTTGATTCCTCGTGACCTCATGAATGGGTGGACAACCCTTCGTTGAATGTTCAAACCCCACCAGGGAGATTTTACCATATCAAGAATTGAATTAAGACAATCCTTCTGAGTGCTCTGAACTGGAGGATGGCATAAATATCCTGTGGACAATCTTTTTTACTTCTGCAATCTCCTTTGAATCAATTACCTTCGTTATGAGCAGTGTAACTCCGAATACTCCAATAAGAACAATTTTCACAACGCTGCCGATGAAAGAAAGCGGCTCCGGATGAGATAACAAGAAGACGCTGAATAACACCATCGCTGACCCGGTAATCTTTAGCACCTTCTTCCATTCATATTCAACACGATAAAACCGCTGAGAAGTGAAGTATATTCCTACAGCCATAACGATATAACTCAGCAATGTGGAAAGTGCCGCGCCAAGAATTCCAATCATAGGAATTAAAGCAAAGTTAGCGCCAACATTCAACAAAGCTCCCGCACCAGTAATCAACGGCAGGTATTTCGTCTTTTTTTCTAAATAGATACCGACAACAAATACCACATACGCTCCGGTGAATACATATGCCAATAACACCCAAGGAACAATTTCCACACCCTGCCAGTAGACAGGCGGAAAGAATTGTTTCCCGAAGAATTTCATCCGAATGATATCTTCGATAAAGAATGACACTGTAAGGAAAATAGTCATTGCCCCTAAGATAAAGTAGGTGAATACTTTTGCAAAGAGAGGTTTCGCATCAGGATCTTTCGCGTGATTGAGGAAAAACGGTCGCCAAGCATAGTCGAACATGCCAACAATAAGCATCATGAAGATACCAAGACGGTAATTGAGTTGATAAATGCCGAGTGTTGCATCATTCGTCAGCGCTTTGACAATTGGCCTATCGATCACTTGCATTGCAATCCCGGCCAGTCCGGCAGGAATATACGGAATGCCGAACTTAAGAAGTTCTTTATACAATGAAGCAGGGAAATTGAAGGTTAACTGCCGAAGAATCATCCCCACCATCGCAAGGAATGTGAGAGCAGATGCCAGCAGGTTTGCAAGCAAAACTCCCTCTGCATGCATCCCCAGACCGAGAATCAGGAGGAGGTTGAGGAGAAGATTGCAAGTAATATTGAATATCTTTAATAATGCAAATCGTTTTGCTTTTTGTTCCATGCGCAGCGAAGCAAACGGTATGATGGTCAACGCATCAAAGCAAAGAATCCACCCCGCATATTGGATAAATTGATAGTGTGATGATCCCATACCAAGCAAGGAAGCAATCGAAGAAGCGTTAAAATGAATTACCAGCGCAAAGAAAACCGACGTCAACAGAAGCGATAGAAACGGAACGCTGAAATTCTGTTTCTTGTTGCCAAGTTCGAGGGATGAAACGAACCGCATATACGCCGGTTCCATTCCGTAAGAAAAGAGGATGAATGCAAACGCGATGTAAGCATAAATATTTGAAATAACACCATTTTCCGCCGGCAAGAGAAAATTTGCATAGAACGGAATAATGAGAAAGTTTAACATTCTGCCAACTATGGTACTGAGACCATAAATGGCTGTTTCTTTCCCCAGACGAAGAATTTTTTCTAACATAACCGGTGGATGATAGATAAATCTTGTCGCATCGACTTCAATTGTGCCTTGTGGAATCGGTGGAAGAAGTCATTGCCTTCTCCAAAATTTGAACGAAGTATGATGGCGCGCGCGTCGGCTTACNNAACAGTATACCCTTCTACGAGCGAATTCTCCTCGCCTCCATGGCATATTCGATATTCTATCTTGAGAGTTGCTTGAGGTATTTCAGTGACAAAAGACTCGACCAAAAGAAGTTCATCGTATCGGGCAGGCTTTCGATATTTCGCATATATCTCAATGACCGGAAGAAGAATACCGCGAGCTTCGAGTTCCGAGTATGGCATTCCAAGAGAACGAATCAGAGCAGAGCGTCCAACTTCAAAGTATTCAAGATACTTACCGTGATAGACAACTTTCATTTGATCCGTATCTGCATACCGCACTCGAATTTCTGCTTTATGACGAATCATCTCCCCTTTGCCTTTTTTTTATTTCTGTCTTACAACAAATAGTTTATCATCTTCAATCGAAAATTTCAAATTCTCATTTTTTCCCCTACCGCTCTTTCCACGCGCCCATCTTCGAAAACTTTGCTACGCGAAGTTGTACCAATCGATCCGGTTTGATTTTCTTCAACGCCTTCAATTCTTCCAGCAATGTGTTTTTAAGCGTTTGTGCCATAATTTGCGGATTCCGGTGTGCGCCTCCCATCGGCTCTGGAATAATACGATCAATAACTCCTTGCTCAAGCAAATCAGGTGCAGTGAGTTTTAGTGCTTCAGCCGCTTGTTCTTTGTATTCCCAATTGCGCCAGAGAATGCTGGAACATGACTCCGGCGAAATGACAGAGTACCAAGCGTTTTCAAACATTAAAATGCGATCCCCAACTCCAATACCCAACGCACCACCGGAAGCTCCTTCACCAATGATAACAATAATGATAGGGACGGGAAGATGAGACATCTCAAATAGGTTGCGCGCAATTGCTTCTCCTTGACCGCGCTCCTCGGCTCCGATGCCAGGATAGGCACCGGGTGTATCAAGCAGACAAATAATCGGCCTCTGGAATTTCACTGCCAGCTGCATTAACCGAAGTGCCTTCCGATATCCCTCAGGATTGGGCATACCAAAATTTCTATAGATGTTGGACCGTGTGTCTCTTCCCTTTTGGTGTCCTACAATGAGTACTGTTTCTTTGTTTATAGTACAAAAACCTGCAACAATCGCTTTGTCGTCCCCAAATCGACGATCACCATGCAGCTCAATAAAATCTTCTGCAATCAGTGGAATATAATCCAGCGTGTAAGGTCGATCAGGATGACGGGCAAGTTGAACGCGCTGCCAGCGAGTCAAATTGTTATAAACATTCTCGCGAAGTTGATCCACTTTATTTTCGAGCGTCGCAATTTCATCCGCGATGTCAAGATTGTCAGCATACTTCCGCATCTCCACAATCTTCTGTTCAAGCTCGATGATGGGCCGCTCAAAATCCAGTGTCACTTTTGCCATGGACAATATCTCCTTGTCATACTCTCATTTTCTCTTTGTTTTTTTTCGCCAATCGCGAAATCGTAACCACGTCTTGATCAAAATCTCCAGATCAAGAAGAACACTCTGATTACGTGCATAATAGAGATAGTATTGATTAATCTCATCGTCCGATAATGTTCCATCTTGCTGAAGCTGTACTAAACCGCAGAGACCTGGTTTCCCAAGAAATAAAGACTCGCTCGTGGGTTTCTCCACTCGCTGGTCACTGAGAGGTGGACCAACAAGACTTATCCTTCCGCCGAAAACATGCGATAATCCGACAAGGAAACCGTTCGATTCCGTTCTTTCTTTTGCAGAAGACAATCGAAAAATAGGATAAACCGTTATCAAGAGCAATCCAGAAAACACGAGATCAAATACTCTTTTTGTGAAACGATGAAACGGCTTGTCAATATTATAGGCGATCTGGACAAGCGGCAGATTTTCAAGACTATCCACACTCGCTTTCCCTACAATCACTTCCATGGTCGTCGGAACAAGGTGGAAAGCAACTGCCTGCTCGCGACTTCTGCCGATAACAGAAAGTATCTGCATGTAACTCAGTGCCTGCGGTGCAAAGATAACATCGCTAATTTTTTGTTTTTTGATGATCTTCCCGACATTATCGATACTCCCAAGGACTTGCACACCATTCAGCATTTCACCAATATGTTTGTGCGTGGTTCCTACAAACCCGACAATCTCGTATCCTTCACCAACTCTCGTTCGCAATTTCCTTTGTAGACCAATTGCGTTTTTGTCAGTCCCAACAATGAGTGTTCGTTTGCCAAACAACGTTCCTCTGCCATGCGCCGTTGTTTTTCCAAGGAGCCGAAAAATCAGTCGCCATCCAGGAATAAGAACCATCGCAAAAATCCCTGAGATTGCAACGATCATCCTGCTGAAGGCAAAATCCCTAAAGAACGCTGTAAGAGCAGAAATTAAAATGTACGCAAAGAATGTCGCCACAATGGAGCGGGAGATGGACATACGACGCTGAGTGTACACTCCTGCGGCGTATAAGCATCCGATGACAATGACTGCTGGAATACTGAATACGACAGGATACGCATACGCTGGATATTGGAATATTCCACCTCTCCAGATTTCCTCTGCCAGGAGAAGACATATGGTAACTGTCATGAAATCGAGAATAGCTATTTTCAACGGTCGTACTATTGAATTCAGAAACGCAGCAAAAGAGACAAGTGCAATCGACATCCTCAGAACCATTGAGAACAAGGAAGAAGAGCGGACGTGCTTTTCCACAAAAAGGCGCATTGCTTCATAGAAAGTATGAATTTCGTCTATACTACTGCGTCGTGTGCTCTCCCCTTTATAATGGATGATCTGTGTAGAATGCACGTAGTAAATCTGCCAACCTGCCTGATGAATACGGTAGCACCAATCAAGATCCTCTCCGTACATAAAAAAGCTTTCATCTAACTCACCGACCTGCTCGAGCGTTTCTTTCCGCACCATCATAAACGAGCCGCTGACAGCCTCAACCGGATATGTTTCCTCAATACTCAGGTATGTAAGATTGTATTTTCCAAAGAGCTTTGTCTTTGGAAATAATTTGCTGAGGCCGAATATCTTTGAGAATGCAACCCATGGAGTGGGAAAACTTCTTCGGCATGCAGGTTCCATGCTACCATCCGGATTAAGGATTTTACATCCTGCAAGCCCAACTTCGGGATGGTTCTTTAAAAATTCAACCATGACACGGATAGTATCTTCCTGCACAATGGTATCGGGATTGATTAGAAGAAGGAATTTTCCGCGTGTTTGTTTGAGAGCAATATTATTAGCTTTGGCAAATCCGAAGTTAGCTGCATTGATAATGAGCTTTACACGTGGAAACTGTCGACGCACCATTTCAACGCTTCCGTCATCTGAAGCATTATCAACCACTACAATTTCCGAACGGATTCCCTTCAGAGCTTTTTGAATCGATACAAGCGCTTGATGAAGAAAATCACGGACATTATAGTTAACGATGATAACCGAAACATCCAGCACACTTGCTCGCCGAAATATTTCCGTGTGCAGGCGTGTTTGTCTACGTGATCCAGCCATACGTTCAGCGGCTTCCTTTTGAGAAGAAATGCCTAAACTTCAACCTCCATACCATCCACGCTGCTTCATAGACGATATGTTTCGACATTTTTGAAACACCTGCTCGCCGATCGACAAAGACGATAGGAACTTCGCACACACGGAAACCTTTTTTCCAAGCCATGAAGTTTGTCTCAATTTGGAAGCTGTAACCATTCGATGTAATGGCATCGAGATCTAAGCTCTCCAAAACAGCTCGGCGGTAGCATTTAAAACCAGCTGTTGCATCTCGCACCGGTAGACCGGTCACGAATCGTGTGTACATATTTGCGGCATAGCTTAAGATCAATCGTCTCATAGGCCAATTCACAACGTTCACACCTGAAATGTACCTCGAACCGATAACGAGATCGCATTCCTCTGTCTTCGCAAGAAGTGTTAACAGCGATTTTGGATCATGCGAGAAATCAGCATCCATCTCAAAGGCAAAATCAAATTCATGGGAAAGAGCATATTTAAATCCTGCCACATACGCAGTTCCGAGACCTCGCTTACTCGGTCGTTCAAGGAGATGAATTCGTGAATTGCTCTTCTGCATCTCTTTAACCAAATTTGCCGTTCCGTCCGGTGAATTATCATCAACGACGAGCACATGAAATCCTTCATCCTGAGCCAGTACCTCGGGAATAATTTTTAAAACATTGTCTGCTTCATTGTATGTCGGAATAATAACGAGTGAACGCTTCATAGAATCACCAAATTAATTCTTCATCGCTTCTACTACTGATTGGACAATGTACTTCTGCTGTTCTTCATCAAGTTCCGTATGCATCGGCAGCGAGAGCACTTCATCCGCTGCTTTCTCAGTCACCGGAAATGTTCCTTTGGGTTTTCCTGCCGCGCTATATGCTTCCTGCAAATGCAGAGGAATGGGATAGTAAACACCATGAGGGACTTTCTTTTCACTGAGAGTATATGACACCTTATCTCGATTTTTTAATCGAATGGTGTACTGATGAAATACATGTTTTCCATATGATGCTTCACATGGAACCTCAATACCTGAACCTGCAAACAAACGACTATACACCGAAGCAGCCGAACGCCGCGCATGAGTCCATTGGTCAAGGTACTGAAACTTTATACGAAGGAGAGCAGCCTGCAGGGCATCTAACCTGCTGTTGACTCCAATAATTTCATGTTTATACCGTACACGCGAGCCGTGCACAACGATCATCCGCAGTTTTTCAGCCAATACGACATCATTTGTTACAATCATACCGGCATCACCGAAGGCGCCAAGATTTTTACTGGGGAAGAAACTGATACAGCCCATCGTCCCAATGCCGCCGACCATTTTCCCTTTGTAATCTGCACCGATAGCCTGGCACATATCTTCTATGATCGGTATGCCGTGATGGTTTGCTATACGTACCAATGGGTCCATATCTACAGATTGTCCATAGAGGTGCACCGGAATAATTGCTTTTGTATTTTTTGTAATTACCTCTTCTATTTTTGAGGGATCCAGATTATATGTGGCAGGATCGATGTCAACATAGATCGGCTTTGCACCCAGCAAAACAATCGTTTCTGTTGTTGCAGCGAATGTGAACGGTGTTGTTACAACCTCGTCTCCTGGTCCAATGCCAAGCGCCATCATCGCAACCATCAATGCATCGGTTCCGGATGCACATCCAACGGCATATTTCACATTTAGATATCGTGCAATTTCGTTCTCAAACTCGGACACTTCTTTACCGAGAATGTACTGACCAGATGAAATGACTCTCAGTGCAGCTTCATCAATTTCTTTCTTAATCTTCTTATACTGACCTACGACATCAACCATATGTATGGGGTTCACGGAATCACCTTTTAAGATACATTTTTTTCAGACCTTCATGGTTCGGCAGTATACTTCCTGTTCAATTTAGTAAAATATTGACAGATATTTTTAATCTTTTCTCAAACTTCACATCGTGCAGTTTACCGGACTTATTCTGTTTTAATTATGCATGTCCTTTCCCGGCTATCATGACATAGAGAGTGTTAAAAAGAATTTTGAGGTCCATTCGCCATGAGAGGTTTTCAATATAGAAGAGATCGTACTTGATCTTAGCTCGCACGTCTTCCATATTCTCATCATATTTATGTTTCACCTGTGCCCAACCGGTAATACCGGGCCTTACGCGATGACGGTGATTATACAACGGAACTTCTTTCGTAATCTTGTCCACAAAGAACGGGCGTTCAGGTCGTGGCCCCACCAAACTCATATCACCTATAAGCACGTTGACAAACTGCGGAAGCTCATCAAGGTGCGTCTTTCGAAGAAAGCGGCCAAGTCGTGTCACACGAGGATCGTTCTTCCCTGCCCAAACCGGACCAGAATGTCTTTCTGCATCGGTCCACATAGAACGGAATTTAAGGATCTTAAAATGTCTTCCATTCCTGCCGACCCGCGTTTGACGATAGAGTACATGTCCTCTGGAATCAACTTTGATGAGAAGAGCTATGAGCATCCACACCGGAAATCCGATGATAAGCACTGACAGTGAAAACAGGCAATCAAGTACTCGCTTTGCCGCCTCTTCCCATGGCTTCATCAATTGCGGGCGCACATCCATGAGCGGTAAACCATAGAGAGAACTGATCCGCGCCTGTCCGCTGACGATATCATATAAATCAGGCATAATTTTCATTCCAATATCGACGGAATCGCATTGGCGCATGATATCTATCAATTGACTGTGTTCTGTTGTGTCGAGTCCAATCAGAACTTCATGAATTGTATGTTTCTTAATAAGATGAGACACATCTTGAATTGAACCTAAGACAGGAATATTTTGATACGTGTTTCTCTTTATCCGCTGTGTACTGTCGATCTTCGCTCCCGCTTTTACAAATCCTACAACTTTATATCCCAATGCTGGATACTTCAGAACCATATCGCACAGTTTAAAAGCTTTATCCGACCAACCAACGATTATCGTATTCCGAAGTCCAACCCCGGCGACGAGCAATTTCCTTTGAACAAATCGCTGTGTTAACCTACCTGTAATTACCAAAAATGTTAATGCAGTCCAATATCCAAGGATGAGAAGACGCGACTGGACAATGGTTTCACTGGAAGTATCATCCAGGAAGATGAGAAAGAACAAAATCAAAGCGCCGACCATCGTTGATCGAACAATCGTAAGGATTTCATCGATACGGGATTGTTCATACCACAAACGGTAGAGACCGAACAAACCAAACCAGATGAGCCAGTACACACAGATGAACATCATAGGCAGGAGAAGTTCAGGCTCGATACTGTACGGAATCCACCCGCTTCGTACACGAAAAACGTAGTACGCCAGATATGCCAGATTGATGGTGAGGATATCGATCAGTATTGTGATAATATGTTGACGACGAGAATTCATTGCTAACTTATTTTTTAATGCAACAGTAAACAAGCCCCGTAGGAGTTGTAATATTTATAGATATTTCCACCAATCTAATTCAAGCTCCATCGGAACGACATAAACCATGCGAGAGCTATTATTTATATTCTTCTATCGGAGCAACGACATATCTATCATCATATTGGATGTCAAATTCTTTTAAGAAAGAGAGATATTCTTCTCTGAATGATTTCTTTTTATGATGCTCTTTTTGATTCTTGATATACCATATGACATTATCCAATTGCGAATGAGAATAAGAAAAACTACCAAATCCTTCCTGCCAATGGAATTTTCCTGGAAACCATTTTTTATCATTAATGAATCCTGAGGAATTTGCCTTTATGTCTCTCATCAAATCTGAAAGCGATTCCGTTGGCTTCATTCCAAAGAAAACATGAATGTGATCGGGCATACCATTAATCGCAAGAGATTTATGACCTTTATTTCTTAGAATTCCACCAATGTAGCGATACAATTCATCTTCATGATCTTGGAAGATGAGATTTTGACGTCCCTTCACAGCGAACACAGATTGGATATATATCTGCGTATATGTATTAGACATAATTCCCTCTCACCTGAAATGTGGCGCACACATCTTATAATTATTCCGCTCCTATCGGAGCTTCATTTCTCTTTTCCTTTTCTATAATTATTTCGTCCCTTCGGGACTTTTAATAATGTTTTATTAAAAATGTTTTCAATAGCTCCGTCAAAGTATGATACTTATAAAATAATCAATAGTAAATCTATAAACCCCATAGGGGTGACATCAAGACTTCAGATAAACATTTTTCCTCTTCTATGCACACTATGCCGCTCCTCATGGAGCTTTTTTTCTTCTCTTTTCCTTTACTATAATTATTTCGTCCCTTCGGGACTTTTAATAATGTTTTATTAAAAATGTTTTCAATAGCTCGGGCAGGAGCGTGATATTTATAAAAATTTCATAAAGTAAGTGATGAGCCCCGTAGGGGCGGCATATCATTCATATCATCTTCCTGTGTAACACCAGCTATTGCTCTTCATCAATATATCCAAAATTCTCTCAGATGCGTGACCATCACCGTATGGATTTTGATGGATATCATATTTAATCTTTCCTTCGATGGTACGCTGGACTGATTTACATATTTTTTCGACGTTTGTTCCGACCAACTCCGACATACCAAGATTCACACTTTCCATCCGTTCCGTCACTTCGCGTAAAACAATACAGTGTTTCCCAAACGAAGGAGCTTCCTCCTGAATACCTCCCGAATCAGAAAGCACAAACTCGCAGTGCTTCATAAGCGTGAGGATTTCCAGATATGGAATAGGCGGGATCAACTTGACATTGCTGATATTTCCCAGAAATTCATGCACCGGACCCTTCACATGAGGATTCAAATGCACAGGATATATAAATTGATACTGAGGATACCGCAAAGCACATTCTCGGATTGCCGTACAGATATTTTTAAATCCACCGCCAAAGCTTTCACGTCGATGGGCTGTGATAAGGACAAAGGGCTTTCGTACATCCAGTGCAATGAGTTCAAGTTTATCAAGATTATGTTTTTCCTGAATCAGTCGCAGTGAATCCACAACGGTATTACCGGTCACAAAAAGCGTTTCCTTCGGCGTTCCCTCACGCAGCAAATTATCCTGCGCCATTGTGGTCGGACAGAAATTATATTTTGAAACGATACCAATAAGCCGGCGATTGCACTCTTCCGGATACGGAGCATCCATATTAAAAGTGCGCAATCCAGCTTCGATGTGTGCAACAGGTACTTTCATATTAAACGCGCATAATGCTGTCATAGCTGCAGTGGTGGTGTCACCCTGCACCATCACAACATCCGGCTTTACCTGCTCGATGACAGGTGGTAATTTCCCAAAAACAGATTCGGAGATCATGTTCAGTGTTTGATTCGGACGCATGATTTGAAGATCATCATCGGGCTTTACGTCAAAGATCGAGAGTGCCTCCAGCGCCATAGTTTTATGCTGGCCAGTGAGGCAATAGATGACCTTTGCATCATTTCGCTTCCGCGCTTCGATTACAACAGGGACAGTTTTAATTATTTCCGGGCGTGTGCCGGCGATAATGAGGATGGTTTTCATATTATTATGATAAAATATATTTTCTGTTCATCGACAGAATCAGATAAATTAACGGATAACTGTCCAAGTTGGTTTTTGTAGACCAAAAACAGCTTTAAAAGTTCCTACAAATAATGCAAAGTTCATGGCCAAAAAATAATACGGATATCCAAAATATCCGACGGATATTTTTAGGAGATCTGCTACAAATCCCAACAGTCCAGTCACCCAAAAGACCAGAGTTATTTTATAAAGAATATCATAACACGTAGAGATATCTTTTAGAGAGTACAATAACAGTGTGATCGTAAGTAGGAAAAAAGGTACTAACCATCTCAATATTTTATGCGACCACAAAGAAAAAGCTGTGAAACCATGACGTGGATGAAGCAATGGAGCGATTAAAGGAAGAACATTTATATTCTGAGCACCAATTCTAACTTTTCGGCGATAATCACCAGCTATCGAATTCTCCATTTCTTCATATGCACGCGCAGTCGGTTCAAATTCTGTGCGATATCCTTTCAGGAGAATATTCATTGGAATTAGGAAATCATCCGTAACTGAAATATTTGATGGAAGGGGCGTGAATAGTTCCTTTCGTATTGCATATACTCCACCAGTTGCTCCAAGGAGGGTACCTATTTTACTTTCCATGAATTTCAACTTGTTTTCAAAAGCCCAATATGAATGCTCCCCAGTTTTTAATTGATCTTTTTCTGATCGAAGGATCAAGTGTCCAGATACAGCGCCGACTGAAGGATTGGTAAAGTGTTTTACAAGCATACGTACCGTCTGTGGTTCAAACTCAGTGTTTGCATCGGTAAATACAATAATGTCACCCATCGCACCAAAGATTAAATCGTTTAGTACAGCAGCCTTACCACGCCTTTTGTTAAAAATGTGTACTCGGATATTTTTTTCTATTGATCGCTTGAGCAATTCAACAGAAGCATCTGTGGAACCATCAGATCCAAAGAGGAATTCGATGTTCGATGTTGGATAATCGATAGCCTGAAGGTTGAGAAGTTTCTTGTATAGTATTTTTTCTTCGTTATAGAAAGATATCACAACTGAAACAGAAGGCAAAACAGTTGAGTGATCGGCTAAGTCCTCAGCATTTTTATTTCTTGAGAATAAAAATATCATGAGAGGGTATAGAATATAGGTATGAAGAATCAAGAAAACGATCACCCAAAATAAGGTTTCAAGAATGATCACTCGACTGCTCCTGTCTTTTATTTCGGAATGCCCATCGTAGTAAATATTTCTTTGAATCTTTTTTCATAAGTATGATCCCTCAATGTCCGCTGTTGACCAGCCAATCGAATCTTCTCCCGTTCTTCATCATGGCATAAATAGTAAGATATTTTTTCAACAAGCTCATCATAATTATGAAATACTGCAATTTCATTTTCTGGAATATAATATCGGTCTAAATGGTCAGCATAATCAGTGAGGAGAAATCCCCCATGCCCAGGGATTTCAAAATTCCGTCCCTTAATTTGACTGCGTGCTGATCTCATCAATACTTTGGATTCATTCGACATCCTTTTTAAGGAATTGATCTGAAATGTATTGTCACACCGTCGATTTAATAAAATCTTTGCAAGCCGTTTGAGGCTCAAAGTACTTGAACTGCCCGTAAAGTTTAGATTAATCTTGCTTTGCTTAAATCTCTCAATCATTCCTTCACTCGAGATTGTTCCTCTTTTCCATCCTTTTCCCCAGCACTGCACTTCAATGTCGCGTTCCCGCAATTCTTCAATTCTCCGCTTGCGGGATGAATGTACTTGACCAATAAACGTCACATCGTACAAGTATTTCTGTTTTTCTTCACGTAGTAATCGATGATTAAAACCCCATTGGGATAATATAACATTCTTGCACCCAGCGGAGTAATATCGCTCTAGAGATTCTTGATCCGTCGTGATCGTCCAATGGAATAAGGGTGCCCAATATTTTGAAAATGTATCGAATCTCCAATGATCATCAGTAAACCAATTCAATGTTGTCACATTACTTTGCTTGGTGATTAAACGGAGAGTCTCCTTCTCAACTTCATCCGTGAATAGAACAAAAAAGCAAATATCCGGCTGCCATATATTTATTTTTTTAAGCAGTAATTGATTCATTTTCTTCCGGCCATATAATCGCAATATTTCATCAACCGGGAAAAAATCAACATCAAAGCTTTTTATCTGTCGCAAGGTTTCAAGAAAATTACGGTATTCATAGCTTAGTCCTCTTTTTGCTGAGCCATAATCATTCTTGAGTCCAATATATAACAGTTTTTGCATATGAGCAGAACGTTCTATGAATTTTTTATCCGTATATAATCTTTCGAAAAACAGTGATATTATTCCTATTGGTTACATGCCTATGATAGCCCTACGAATGCGTCGAAGTATTACTGCTATTTTTGGATGAAGGAGCATCGAAAATCGAAGTGCCGCTCGTATCGTACGATGTTCTGATGGAAACAAGTTCAGGAAATTCGATGCATGCTTTTCGAGTAATTCTTTAGAAACACCCCATGACCGAGCACGTAAGAAGAAAAGCCATAAACGTTGATGAAGATATTTTCGTACATCAACAATCGAAATACCTTTCTGATTCATCAGAAATGAAAAGAGCGTAATAGTATAATGTTCCCCTGCATCGCAAAGATGGCCCATCTCAAGAATATGAGTTGAATAATTACTCTCGTGCAATCTCCATTTTCCAAGAACTTCAGGCATAAAGATAAATTTGTAGAAGTATGCCATCTTGCTTAAAAGGAGCCAATCTTCATACTCATATCGCGGGCCTTCATCAAGAAAACCAACACGCTCTATACAACTCTTTCGCACCAATACTGTCAAGTTGGGAATAAAATCTTCTTTTACAAGTTTATGAAACACATTCTGAGGTTGCCAGGCAACTCCTCTTCCATATGTAGGATGAACGCTGCGAAGTTTCTTTCCCTCTCCTTCTTGATCTACAAAGGTAGCTTTTGCATATACCAAATCTGCTTCCGGAAACTGTTGCAAAGTTTTTACTTGTCTTTCAAGTTTGTTGGGTAACCATATATCATCTTGGTCAATAAAGGCTATATAAATCCCCTTTGCATTCTGAATTGCTAAATTACGACTTGCTGCAATGCCATGATTTCCTCGATCCGAATGATATATTAACTGTATGCGTCTAGGGTACCGCTCCATTATCACTTTGACTTTTTGAGAACCATCATCTGTAGAACCGTCGTCAGCGACTATCACCTCATAGTTATTATATGATTGAGAAAGTACACTCATCAATGTTGATTCAATATACTTGCCGCCATTATAGAGCGGGATAACAACACTGACGAATTGATTATCGAGGGTTAAATCATTCACTTAATCATTTCCTCATTTTTTTAAACTCACCATATCAATGCTCTATTAGAAATATACAGTTAGATTCCTGGAAAGAATTTGGATAACCATCGCTTTTCTAAAACGATTTTCTTATGCGAACGAGCTCCAATATCATTGTAAAACCAAACACTTGAGCGGTCAAATAATGCAAGTATCCCTTCAAAGCAACTTTCAGAAGACGAGGAATGAATAGAAATAAATAAAATAATTATCCAGTTCAAAGGTGCATGATTCTCTTTATATACCTCTATATTAACTTTGCAGAACCTGAGTGTAAATTTTCAGATGCTCTTGAGCGATATGATCATAAGAATAGATTGAAAGATCACCGTAATTCAACCTTGAAGTGATATTTGTAAAATTTTTGTCGAGATGGGACAGCATTTCAGTAAACGTTCCCTCCCGTCCTAATTCAAAAACAAAACATTGATTATTATGACGACGGTTGAGTTCTAAACTCGTTGGAATATTTGAAATAAGAATCGGAACTCTTTGGCTCATTGCCTCTAGAATCGGTATTCCGAATCCTTCATATAAAGAAGGGAACACAAATGCCTTTGAAAATTTATAGAGTATTACAATTTGTTCATCACTCAGACGGCCTATATGTATAATGTTATCTTGTTTATGTATAAGCTGTTTAAAGTCTTCATATCCGACCCCCCTTTTTCCAACTAGAACTAATTTTGTCTCTTGAGCAATAAGAGAAAGTTTTCGTGCCTCGGCAAATTGGGAGAGAAGAAATTGGAGGTTTTTCCTTTTTTCCAAATTTCCAACATACAGAAAATATGAGTACGGCTTGAGATTCATCGGCGCGAGGTCCTCTTCAAAAGGATGAGCTTCGAAAAAAACCGAACGAATCCCATAAGGACAAATATAAATTCGGGATTCTTCTACACCAGGAAACATGCTAAGAAGTTGTTCTTTAATCGCTTGTGTAGATAGAACAATTGCATCAGATCGCTTGATAGCATTACGAACGACGTTTCGAAAATAAGCATTATACCAACTTTGATAAATCTCAGGAAATTTCAATCCACCTAAATCGTGAATTGTTGTTAAACCTTTGGCTTTTCCTAAGAATTTCGGGATATAATAATTTTGGTAATGAATAATATCGTATTTTTTTATATAGGGTTCAGAGTTTGCTAACCCTAAATAAATCAATCTTTTTGCTATACGTGGCATATTATTAAGATAAAAATAATTCGTTATATCACATTCGACATACTTTTTGAGATGTTTCCAAAGACTGATACAATGATTACCGATTCCACCTAATTGCTGAAGGGTGGAAAGTCCTTCATCTATTAATACCTTCAATGCTATAATCCCTTTACACTTTGAATACTTTTAGGTAGGACATATAAAATATTATTAATATATAATAAATTAATTTTTATCAATGAATCTCCCCATATATCTTCTCATACTATCATTATGAAGGTATGCAACAATTCTCTAACTATATTGTTTTCATCGATATGATTTCTTTTATAAAATATTAACATCAATAAATATTTACTTCTCCTGCGATGTTCCTCGAATACTATTAATTTTATATATGTTTATTAATAACCCAATATATAGAACCATAAGAGCAAATAATTCGTGATCTGGTGTAATAACCCAAAAGAAACTTCCTAGCACAAAAATCAATAGACAACCCATAAAACCTATCGCAGGGAGGTAGAGATTGGATCCAATAGATCTGCGAACGCTTTTAATACCAACTCCCACTGCTTGAAATATATATACAATCCAAGCTATGCCCGCAATTGTTCCCGCTTCTACAAATCCTTGAAGATATTGATTATCAACATACCCAATTCCTTCTCCTGGTTTAGCAAGCTTTAAAGTAGAAAAATCAAAGCGAACATTTCCAACACCTATACCAAAAACCGGGTGATCGATGTAAAGGAGAATAGCCTTTTTCCAGGCAACCAGGCGGAGGAACATTGATGCATCACTTAATGAATGTTCACGCTGTGATTCACCAAATCTGAATGCACCCCCAATGCTATCCATAATAACTCTATTATGAATAAGACCGGAAATGTTGGTTATCGTCACAATAATAACACAAAAAATTATGAATCCCGCCATCTTCAATATTTTCTTTTTAGCACCACGATTCCTCCAGAAAAATAGAAGACCCAATACAATAAAAAGTGCACCAATCCATGCTCGAGTCTGGCTTATGATCAGCGCCGATATCGCAATAGGAAGCGTAATTAATGCTAAAATATTTAGCATCCTATTTCCTTTATATACCAAAGCGCATATTGAAAGAATGATTGTTGACGCAACGACTGAACCATACCCACCACCAAGCCAACCGAATACCCTTGTCGACTGTCTCAATTCTGATGCGTTGTTGATGAATTGACCCAAACCTACACATGATGCTATTAATCCACCTATAATGAGAAAGAGAAATACTTGCTTTATTCTTTTTTCATTCGTTAATGTGTAAAGAACAACCATAAAAAACACTAACAATATTTCTATATCCCGAATAATCTGTAGAATGCTTACAACAAAATAACGCGCAACAAGTAATGAAAGAATTGCAGTAACAATTATTGTCAAAGAAGAGTAAAGAATATTTTTTGGAAACACTATTCGCTCTTTCATCATAACGATCCTACTCGCCCATACGATAAAAATTATAATCAAGACAAGCTCTGAAAGGTGCAGATTAGTACCGGTTTCTTTGAGCATATAGGGGTTCGTAAGAGTAAGCGGAACGAAGAGAAAAGCCGCTTCAAATTTTATCAGCGCAGTTATCAAAACTATTACTGTGAAAAGAGAAAGGAAATAAAATAATTCCCAATGAAAAACGACGCAAATCAAATACATTGCAAACACGATAAATGTCCCTAAATAGACAACTAAAGGAACATTTTGAAGAGTTATTGAATTTAACTCTTTGGAAGTTGTCGGCAGAATATTTGATTTATTGGTCAACATTGTTAAATCAAAAACCTATTATATTTTATCTTTCTAGATGTCATATATTGGAATCTATTCGAATTGAGAATAAATTTAATAGTGATTTATATAAAACAGTATGCTGATTTTTCCATAATATCCATTTTTCATATAGTAATGAAATAGAAAACGCACTCAATCCTCCCATGAGTACTCCGCCAAGAATAATCAGAAGTCTTTGTGGATTTGATTTTCGTTCCGCACGCTCCGCTCGATCCAGCCAAACAACAGCAGAAGTGTTCCGAAGTTCTTCTGCTTTTGCTTGTTCGTAGAGAGAAGTTATAAATTGTCGAATTTTATATTGAATTTCTATGTTGCTATATTTCACATAATAATCAAGTCCTTGATCAGAGACTTTGCCGAATGGAGAAAATGCGATTGTTTCATTATTAAACGCTTGTGTCCTTTCATTAAATTCGCTTAGCTTTTTCTGCAATTCTTCAATTTCCATTTCAATTTCCTTGATAGACGGATGTTCGAATGGTAGAGTCTTCTTCAAAATATTGGCCTGTATTTCTTTCATGATAAGCTGTTCTTTAAGTTCGGCAACGGTTTCTATATATGCATGAGTTTGTTCCGATAATGATATAACGCCAAACCTTTTTTGGAATCTTTTCAAAGAATCCTCGGCCATCGTAAGATTGTTAAAATTTCTTTCATAATAATCATTAATGAATTCCCGATTTCCTCGCACCGATTGCGATATGAGTTCAGAGTTGATCCTGTTCAGAATTTCGACGAAATAATTTGCTATATCTGCAGCTCGTTGTGGGTCTTCATCATAGACAGTAATAAATATATTCCCCTCCCACGCCACTTTAAATTCTACATTTTTAAGAAGCTCTTTAATAGTATTTTCAAGAGGGTACGATTTTATTCCATAGATGCGTATTAAGTCAAATTTCTGAACTACTTCAAGGAGTACAGTGTTGCTCTTGAGAATCGCGAGACAACGATCAGTCTCCAGAGATCCAAACATTTTCTTTAAGACTTTCGCGAAGGAAATTCGACGTGATGATGAAAACGAACTTACAGGTGATGAAGCGTTTCCCAATGCATCCACCAGATAGGACTTTTCGACAGGAAATACCGACGCTGTCGACTTATACACATTGGGTAAGAACAATGCAATAATCGTTGTCACAATAGCGGAAAATAACACACTATATGAAATGAACTTTCGATACCTCACCATCACGGAAAATGCATTTCCGATTGCATAATTTGAACTTAATAATTTGTTTCCTTTTCCAATCACTACTTCTGGTCCTCTGTTCACTCCGATATTACCAAAAATAAGAACCTTCTTCTAGAGTGGCCAACAATATTATAACAACCTCCTTGATTGAAAAGGTTGAATATGTTTTTCCAATCGACTCAAGCAAATAAATTTAAATATCTACCAATTTTCGATTCCCCTAGTCAAAACTTCTTCAGTCCTTTCTCGAATACCTCTAGCAACATCCCTCATTTTGTTCCCAATATCAAACCAATGAACTGTTGAGTTGTAGTACTAAATAATTTCTTCTCGTTGACATCCAATGCATAATACCAAACAGCAATAGCAAACAAAATCAATACACCTCCAGAGATAATTATTTTGAACAAAATAGTTCCACCAAAGAGATACAAACCAAGCAAAACACATATGGTTAAAGAAACCAGACTAATGCAACGCTTAAAACCATTATCAAGAAGAATATCTAGACTTATGAATTTAATCGATGCAGCAAATAGTAATAGCGAATCTAGCGTAACTCGAATAGTCCATGCCAGTGCTCCTCCGACAATCCCCAATTTCCATACTAAAAACCATGCCAGAGGGATATATAACATCAATTCAATCAGGTGAAATTTCGCTGTAATGTCAGGATGCCCAAATCCCTGGATAAGCGCATAAGGGATTTGCGCCAGAGAATTCATCAAAATACCGATGGCAAGAATTTGAAATACGACAGTGCTTTTTTCTGCAAATTCGACGCCTAACCATAAGAATAAAATATTTTTAGCAAATATAACCAATATTGCAATAAGAGGGGTCATAAACACAATGAGTAACTTAATGGAGCGAGAGTACAATCCGGACAGGCTATTACGTTCGGCAACATTCACAGCGCTAAAAGAAGGGAATAATGTCATCGTAATACTCATCGCTAAAATCGACAATCTCGTTACTATCTCATAAGGTGCAGCATAATAAGTTACCGCTGCAATTGAAATCAAAGAACCAATAAGAAATCTGTCGAGATACGTGATGACCGGATTTATAACATTTGACACACTAACCCACCCCCCATACTTTAGCAACCGTCTTATGTGAATGAAATTAATAGAAATAGAACCTTTTAGAAAGGGAAACACTCTAAAACATAAAAGCAGATATGCCAATGCGCTGCATAACCTCGAAATCATTAATATGAGAATAATCCCTCGAATATCGAAACCCATAAGCAATCCTGCGATCGGCAATAAAAAATTGAGGGAACTCGAAACAGCAGAAACAGAATTCACATAATCAAACCGTTCCGCGGCCTCAAGTGCACCTCTGAATGCAATCGAAACAAGAACAATAGGACAAGAAGCCGCAAGTATAAAGAATGATGTTCTCGTTGCATCAATCAACCCTGGGGAAATTTTGAAAACGTATCCAGCAAGAAAGGAGGCTATTCCTGCAATGATAATGCCTCCAATAAATCCAAGTACAAGATTCATCCGGCACGAAGTCCAGAATATGCTTCGAAGACTATCAATTTCTCCTTTCTTCAATTCTTCTGCAATGAATTTTGTCGTCGCACGTCCCAATCCTAAATCAAAAATAGTGAAGTAACCAAGAAGCATCCATGCTATAGAAAGAATCCCGAAACTCTCAACCCCTAAACCCTTAATTACAAATGGCATTGCGATAATCCCTACGACCAAAGGAATGATTTGACCAAAGAAATTAATCACAATGTTTCGAGCGCGAAAGCCGCCTCTAGTGGTAGGAGAAGTCATAGACCCATTACTTCTTAACATTATGCTTCCATCTCAGCCCGAACCAATCAGATTGTATAGAAAATGTCATTGCATTGAACCGTTCCGGATGCAAAGATTGAAGTCTTCTTATTCCAATGATCGAAAAAACAATCAGAAGAGCGACAGCGATAGATATCACAAACGAGGATATTGCGTATAACAAAATTTTTGGTTTTGCTTTCCGCTCAGCAGGTCCTGCCTTATCAAGGATTAAAACTGATGGGGTTTGCCTATTTTCTTCTACCTTCGCCTGTTCATAGAGTGGTGTAATAAGTTGAAGAATTTTATATTGTATTTCGACTTCACGAAATCTCCGGATAAACTCACTACCAAGATCCGGCATTTTGCTAAACGGCACAAAGACATTCACATCGTTCTTGGAACTATGTACTCCACTATTCATTTGTGATAGTTTGTTCCGGAATTCATCAATTTCAATTTGTGCTGCTATCAAAGACGGATTGTCTTCTGATTGAGTTCTGCGGAGCACGTTTGCCTGAACTTCTTTAATAGTAAGCTGCCCGGTGATTTCAGCCGCTGCTTTAATGGATGCTTCAATTTGTTCAGGCAATGCAATAACACGATATTTCTTTTGGAATGCTTTCAATGAATCTTCTGAAGCAGCAAGGTCGGCAAGATTTTTTTTATACCTTTCTTCGATAAATTGACGGTTACCTCTAGCGTTTTGTATTTGAAGCTCTGTATTCGTCTTGTTCAACATTTCGACAAAGTAATTTGCAATATCAGCAGCTCGCTGGGGATTCTTGTCATAAACAGTGATCGTGAGATTTCCTTCCTCTTCTATTGTAAACTCGACATTACTGAGTAAAGCCTTTACCGTATTCTCACCCGGATAAGAGGTAATGTCATATACATGAACCAAATCGAATTTCCGAATGACGGCGTCCAATACCGTACCGCTTTTTAGAATTGCAAGATACCGGTCTATTTCCTGATTTGATCCAAGTGAAGCGAGCGATTTTGCAGAAGAGAATGATTTAGCAATTGACGAAATTCCTTCTAATCCGCCCAATAAATCGGCCTTTTCTGCAGGAAACACAGAAGTAGTTGACTTGTACCATTTAGGTAAAAGCAAAGCAATAACTGTTGTAATCACCGTGATGATCAAAACAAAACGCGAGATGAATTTCCTGTACTTTGTAATAATAGAAAGAAAATCCATCAAGCTGTTTGCAGGAGTCTGAGTCTCCATCGTCGATTCAGCTATTTCATCATTTTTTATATTCATTATCTTTTTTTCCAAACATTCATTCTTTATTATACGATAATAAAAGTGATGCGTACATTATTATTTTTTTAACTGTATTGTAATCAACACTATACTCACTGCTACACTGATAATGGAAGCTGTCTGACCCACTATATTCCAATAATATGTACCTGGCCTTACAGGATCTTTCGGAACCCAAATATAATCGCCCTCTTCAATCTTCGTCTCGGAGGGAGACAACCATTGCCGTGAACCACACTTAATGACCATGGCATCACCGCTGCGGGCGTTATCTGTATATCCACCCGCTTTGTTGATGTAATATTTATATTTCTCCCCTCTCATAAATGTTACATTGCCCGGTAAAGCCACTTGTCCGAAAACATAGACTGTTTTTTGAATTGTTGGAATACGAATCCAATCTCCATTCTGAAGAACAACGTCCTTGGTAGTATCTTTTTTCTCAAACAGATCCACGAAATTTACACTCACTGTTGCGTGATTTGCTCTCACTTGACTTTCAATTGCATAGTACGTCGTGTCCTCAGCTATCCCGCTGCCACGAAGACTAAGGATACGATCGAATTGTTGTTCAGTTGAAGATAACGGATTGTGAACAACTTCTGCAGCATGTAATGCAGCATATTCCGTGAATCCCCCCGCCCATGCAATAACATGCGATAGTTTTGTGTTCCCTTTTGTGATAGGATAATTACCAGGATAACGGACTTCTCCTTCGACAAATACATGATAATCTTCCCTGATATCAGGCAGCTCTTTCACAATGATTCGATCCCCCGGAAGAAGCAGAAAATTTTTCTGTGCACCAAGTTTTACCTGGTTGAAATTGTAGCTGGTGAAGACCTGTTGTCCCGTATCAGTATCATAACGGTACACTATAATACTATCTGTGATTGCCCGCGATGTAAAACCATATGCGAGTTCGATAGCACTGAGGAAATTGTCTCCTTCAGCCAGTTCAAACGTGCCTTGAACATTTACGCCTCCATAGACGCCAAACACACTTTTCTTGGGATCGATGCGGGGCACGAAGACCTCATCCCCCTCGCGAAGGAATGGATTCCATCGGCTATCCCTGGTAGAGTAATATTGGAGAATATCTGCGCGAACAATTTCCCCCGTATGCCGCGTCACGCGAATGTTCCGCCTTGTTTGATAGCTTTCGTCGAACTGGGTCGCTATATCCTTCCTGATTTCTTTTCCTAAATTAATATCCTTAGTTTCCGGAATGACATCTTTCTGTTTCTTGTTCGCCAGTGTTATCGCGTTGTCGACACGATCCGTTGCATAAAGTATGTATTTTCCAGGATAGCGGACTGCCCCCGTGACCGTCACAATGATCTGCCTTGGACTAAGAAGTGTAACGGTGGGATTTCCCGAAAGATATTTCTTCTTGATTTCTGCAATGACTTTTTTCTTCACCTCACTCAGTGTTAAATCGGCGACATGAATTTCACCTACCGTCGGAATGATCAATGTTCCTTCCGGTGTTACAGTAAGAGGAAATACGAGTTGTGGACTGGTCCAGATATTAACGGAGATCAAATCTGAAGGACCGACAAAATATGCATCGGGATCAACCGAACCCTCCAAGGGTGGTGCATTTTGTACTGATGTATTTGTTATTGTTGGATTCGTAAGCGTCGATGGTGACATATTCTTGAAATCTGTTTTAGAATCCTGCGAATTCTTCTTTGTTTCCATGTCCCACTGTGCGTTGGATGTTAACATGAAACCATACCACGCACACAAACATAGAATGGCTATTCTGAGATTCCAGAATTTCAACGATCGATTTTGTCTCATCATATTCACCGCTGCTTTTTCTATTTCGCTCTTATCGGAGCTTTCTTGTCTTTATTTAATTTATTTCTACAAATATTTCATCCATGCAGGACTCATTTTTCTCAGCATCATCTATTTGGGCGAAGTCACTTCGCCCCTACGTTTTTTTAATATCTCAACTACTTATCGACTCATCTGCTCACTGGCTCAACTACTTCTTTTCCACGACTTCCATGCCGCCGTATAAAAGCTTATAGTATTCTTTATATTCGCCGCTCATGACCCGTTTCCACCACTGCTGATTATCGACGTACCACTTGATTGTCTCTGCCATACCGCGTTCGAATGTGTAAGATGGAATCCAGCCAAGCTCGCGTTGAATCTTACTCGAATCAATCGCGTACCTCCGGTCGTGGCCAGGACGATCTTTTACATATGTGATCAGCGATTCCGGTTTCCCAAGGTTTTGTAAAATGAGTCTAACAATTTCAATGTTCGGTTTTTCATTGTTCCCGCCAATGTTGTACACTTCACCAATTCGTCCGCGATGAAGCACTTCATCGATAGCTGAACAATGATCTTTCACATGAAGCCAATCTCGGATATTCATACCATTGCCATACACCGGCAGCGATTTATCATTGATAGCGTTTGCAATCATCAGGGGGATCAGCTTTTCCGGAAATTGATAGGGTCCGTAATTATTTGAGCAACGAGTGACCACAACCGGCAAACCAAACGTGTGTTGATATGCTAGCGCGAGCATGTCAGCGGAAGCTTTGCTGGCGGAATACGGACTGTTCGGATGCAATGGTGTTTCTTCAGTGAAAAGCCCTGTCAATTCAAGCGACCCGTATACTTCATCGGTAGAAACTTGCAGGAACCGCTTGATCTTTAATTCTTTTGCAACTTCCAGCAATACATGTGTGCCTACGATATTCGTCTGCACAAACTCAGCTGCTCCAAGGATGCTGCGATCAACATGCGATTCCGCCGCAAAATTTACAATCGCGTCAATCTCATATCGCATCACACAAAGTTGGACTCGCGCTTTATCACAAATATCCCCTTTCTCAAATGCATAGCGGGGATCTTTATCTGCGCCGGTCAAGTTCTCCAAATTACCTGCATACGTAAGCTTATCAAGATTGATGACGCGGTATTCCGGATATTTGTTTAAAATATGCCGGACAAAATTACTTCCAATAAAACCCGCACCGCCTGTCACCAGAAGATTCATTGATTTTTAATCCAATTGAAATGATGAATTTAGATCGCTTTCATGCCTAATTTCATCCACCACTTCTTTGTGTCCTTTTCCCGCATATAACCTGTTAGGTAAATTAATAACCCATCCTTGAACACTTCCCACATTGCGATAAGCATGAACGACTCCTGCCGGAACAATAACGGATTGTGGTTTCTGTTCGCCTGCATCGAATACCATTCGATGTCCGAATGTTGGAGATTGTCTTCGTGCATCCCATAAATACAACCGAAACATTGAAGGGCCGACAAAACAAAAAAAATCCGCTTGATCTTTGTGTTCGTGGGGTCCGCGAGCTACTCCCGGTTCTGTCTGCGAGATATAAGACATCGTTGGCAGAAATTCTTCCGCTATTTCATCACTGCGAAATAATTCCACCAACCATCCGCGCTTATCTTGATATTTCATCGAATCGCGGATAATGACATCATGAATAACACCATTTTTGAAGTTCATCATAGCCTGTGCGAAAATAAATTTACAAAAGAATGACCGCATTTCAAAACACGGTGGTTGGACATACCTTACTATTTTAAATGAAAACGAGGCTCATCTTTTCAGATGTGAGCTTGAATAATCGATTCAACTTTCAGCAGTAAAACAAACGCAGTATCAATGGCGGGAGTAAGTAACCTTCTTTTTTGTTTTCGTTGATGAAAAATTATGAAAAAATTTGACGAATGTCAACGCTTTCCTTTACATCCGCTCGGGAGCAGAAATGCCTAGAATTTTGCATCCATTTGCCAGCACAGTCTTTGTTGCAAGACATAGCGCAAGACGTGCGTTTGCAAGATCGATTTCTGGAATAACAACGCGGTGTTCATGATAAAATTTATGGAATGCTGTGGCGACATCATGTAAATAGGTGGTCAACCTGTGTGGTTCGAAGCTCATCGCGCACAACTCAACGGTTTCCGGGAAGTCAAGAAGCAGTTTCACAAGTGCAATTTCGGCCGAACCTTTCAACAGATTGTATTCTATGTTGGCAAAGGAATCCACCAGACTGAATGCTCCCTGCCCCTCTGCAAAACGAAGGATGCTGGCAATACGTGCATGAGCATATTGCAGGTAATAAACCGGATTCTTTTCCGATTGCTCTTTTGCAAGATTTAGATCGAATTCCAGATGGCTTGATGTAGAACGCATCAAAAAGAAGAACCTTACAGCATCTGAGCCGACTTCGTCAATCAACTCATCGAGTGTGACAAAATTTGCCAGCCGTTTAGACATCTTCACTTGCTCGCCATCGCGCATCAACGTCACAAATTGATGAATAACCACCTTCACTTTTTCCGGGTCATACCCAAGGGCTTTCACCCCGGCTAAAACATCAGGAATGGTTGCTATGTGGTCTGCGCCGAAGACATCAACGATCAGATCAAATCCGCGCTTAAATTTTTCACGATGATATGCAATATCCGGCAAGCGATAGGTCGGCTCGCCTGTGGACTTGACTATAACACGATCCTGGTCAAGTCCTAATGCTGTTGTCTTTAGCCAAACGGCACCATCTAAATCGTACGCAAGATCTTTCGTACGTAACTCCTGAATAACTTCTTGAATTTTCCCGCTGCTATAAAGCGAATCTTCGTTGAAAAACACATCATGTACAACCCCCATCCGCGCGAGTACTTTCTTAATAGCTTCAAATAATGCCCGCTCGGCAAATTCCTTGCATGTTGAGAGCGCTTCTTCCTGCTGTAAAGAAACAATGGAATCCCCGCGTTCTTTTTTCAAATCATCTGCAATCTCTCGGATATAATCACCCTGATATCCATCTTCGGGAAATGGGAATGCCGGATCGAAAAGCTGCCGGTACCTCGCATACGTTGACTCTGCAAGCATGCGCATCTGCCTGCCTGCATTGTTATAATAATATTCGCGGGTAACATCATATCCTGCCCATACGAGAAGATTGGCAATCGTATCTCCAAGAGCCGCTTGACGGCCGTGGCCAACACTGAGAGGACCCGTCGGATTAGCGCTGACATATTCCACCTGTGTCTTTTTTCCACCGCCAATGTCTGTTCTTCCAAATGTTGCCGGGTGTTGCAGTATAGAATCAATCTGCGCAGTAAAAAAATCTTCTGTGAATCGGAAATTGATAAAACCCGGCCCGGCAATCTCAACTTTTGAAACGTATATCGGATCTACATCCAGCTTGCCGACAATCTCCTGTGCAACCGCACGCGGATTCTTCTTTGCTGATTTTGCAAGGAGCATAGCAACGTTCGTTGTCATGTCACCGTGCGTTTCATCCTTTGGTTTTTCAAATGTCAGTTTCGCAAGACCTTCATACGAAAGCGAACGAAGGGCTGCACCGACTTTTTTAGAGAGGTACTTCTTCATTCTTTTTCAATTTTTTTCTTCTTTGAAGTCCGTGTCGTTGTTCAGCGTTTTTTCGCTGAAGGTTTAGGCGCTGCTAATGTATCTTTCACTTCCGTTTTCTTTGCATCACCCCATAACCGTTCGAGGTTATAGAACGATCGATCTTCTTTATAGAAGATGTGTGCCACAACATCAACATAATCCAGTACAATCCATTTCAACGCTTGATACCCTTCATAATGCCACACGCGCTCATTGGATTCTTCCATACCATCGCGCACTGCGTCCGCAACGGCTCTCACCTGCGTATCGGAATCTGTCGAGCAAATCACGAAATAATCTGCTGCGCTTGTGAGTTTTTTCAAATCCAAGATCACAACATCATCTGCCTTCTTGGAAATCATCAAGTCAGCAATTCGTTTTGCGAGTGTTCGTGCTATCAACGTTTACTCCTTTCATTCAATGCTTGAAACACCTTCAGTCGGGAAAAATCTTTTCCTACTACGACTGTCACATCAAGATACAAATTGCGGTCAATTTTCTGAAATACTTTGTCCTGGGCAATACCAAGGGTCGTTGCAAGTTTTCGTGCGGCTTCGAGATTCCCGGAACGATCGACCACATAGGTGCGTTCGATGATTCCATCGTTGTTTCTTTTCATCTCCACGACATCGTACCCCTGCGAGCGAAGAATATTTGTCACATACTGAGCAGCTTTCATGCTTCCTGCACCATCCAACACCTCTACTTGAAGCACCCGGTCTGTTGACGACGGCAGCGGATCGACCGTTGCGCTGTGGTTCGAGAAGCTTCTATGCGCAAGGACATACACAGTAATTATAAGCGCCAAGGAAAGTATACCAAATACGCCCTTCATCAACTTGCTATAACGTACCGTACGGGTCTGAAGTTTAGGAACGCGTTCTCGTGGTAGATCCGCAGTATCAGTTTGGACGGCAGCGTAGGTAGGTTTTGTGTGTTTCATTCCTGCCTGATAAAAAAAGAACCGAGCAAGCTGACGAGTAACAACTCAGCTCGACCCGGCTTTAATACACACACTCGTTTTGTACCGATGTTCAGTGACTCTCCTCCTCATCGATTCGATCAAATCCCGACATAAAACCAAACCTGTCGTAGTTGTTCAACCAATACATTGCAGGCAGTTGTTGAAATTGAATTTGGAGCAACGTATTCTTACTTGGCCGATAATTTAATTCTGCTCCAGAAAGGTATACACCGGAGATTTCTTTCGAAAAGTTACCGCCAAGATTGTTATATGGTGAATGCATCAAACTGACATCGAATTGCACCGAAAGCGGATTTGAAATCTGATATGCAAGGCTGCTCGTCAGTGTACCGAGTGAAAATCCCTTTCCGCCAGATGTCGTATAGCTCAGCGAATAACTGTTGTGCATCGTGAACCGGCTTGGATCAAACCAGCCGAAAAGTAATCCGCCGTCATCCTGCCGAATCATGGATTCGGATACCGAAGATCTCGCTTCTGGTTGAGATCTAAATTGGCCAACAGCCGTAAAACTAACGACTATTAAGGTCAATACGGTTTTTATGAGGATTTTCATTTTTACACTTTCTTTTATGAAATAATGATACTCAAATCTGAAATGATTGTCAAGGTCACACTTTCATTACTAAAGAGACGAAATTCATCAACAGAGTGTTCCTCTAACATTTTTTGTTTTCAGACCACCTTTCCGTATATTTTTCACACAATAATGAGCAACACAAGAGTAGAAGAGGCAGATTGATTCATGGCAAAAATTGAGCGAGTGTATCTCATCGATGCAATGGCACTGGCGTACCGTGCCTATTTCGCATTTATACGCCAGCCGCTGATGAATTCGAAAGGTGAAAACACCAGCGCGGTCTACGGATTCGTCACGTTTTTAAATCGTATCCTCTCGCAGGAATTTCCCGATCACATTGCCGTCGTCTTCGACACAGGCAAACCCACGTTCCGGCACAAGGCGTATAAAGAATACAAAGCCACACGTCAGAAAATGCCTGAAGACATGATCACACAAATTCCGATGCTGAAAGAAGTCGTGCGTGCTTATAATATCCCTGTCGTTGAGATGGACGGTTTTGAGGCCGACGATGTTATCGGCACACTTGCAAAGCAGGCAGAGCGAGAAAACGCTCTCACGTTCCTCGTCACACCCGATAAAGATTTTATGCAGCTTGTCTCCGATACAACGAAAATCTATAAACCGGGCAAGCAAGGATCCGACATCGAAATTGTAGACATTGAAGGAGTGAGACAGAAATTCGGTGTTACTCCCGATAAAGTCATAGACGTTCTCGGGTTAATCGGCGATGCCTCTGATAATATACCGGGTGTGCCGGGAGTTGGCGAGAAGACAGCCATCCCGCTCATCCAAAAGTACGGGAGCATCGAAGAAGTCTATCGCCATCTTGACGAGATTCCTCAAAAGGGATTGCGCGCTAAATTGGAATCGAACAAAGAACTTGCGTTCCTGTCCAAGCAGCTTGTTACGATCGATATCAACGTACCGCTATCTATCAATTTCCACTCACTGAAAGCGGAACAAAGAAACACTTCGAAGCTTATGGAATTGTTTGAAGCACTGGAATTCCGCTCGCTCCTGAGCAAGCTCCAGATGGAGACTCCGGAAGCATCAAAGAGTGCTGATCCTGATATCGAGTTCACACCTCCGGAACCACTCTCCGATATCACCAAAGACAAACATTCCTACCGACTCATCACAACAGAAAAAGAGTTCACCTCTCTCTGCGATAGGTTGAAATCGGCACAGGAATTTGTCTTCGATACTGAAACAACCTCCACCGATTCGTTGAATGCCGAACTCGTCGGAATTTCATTTGCCTTCAAGCCGCATGAAGCTTTCTATATTGCGATCACAGGAAAGAAAACACAGGGACAAGGCGGTCTCTTCGGAAACACCGCTGATGAACCTAATTCGTCAATCGGTTTGCCGCCGGAATTCATCTGTAATAAGCTCAAGCCGATTCTGGAAGATTCTCACATCAAGAAAATCGGACATAATATTAAATATGATATTTTGGTGTTGTCGAACTATGGCATCAACGTTGATGGCGCTCTCTTTGACTCGATGATTGCCAGCTATATGGTTCGTGCAGACGGTAAGCATAATATGGATGATGTAGCTGCGGAGTATCTCAAGTACAAAACCGTCTCCTTTTCCGATTTGGTTGGTACAGGGAAAGAGCAGAAACACATCCGTGATGTTTCCCTTCAAACCCTTTCCGATTATTCGTGTGAAGATTCCGACATTACATTTCGCTTGTATGAAACATTTCAGAAGAAACTTCTTGAACTCGGGATGACCAGGCTTTGTGAAGAAGTGGAATTCCCTTTAGTCTCAGTTCTTGCGCGAATGGAGCGTGCCGGAGTTTCTATCGACGTCGACCATCTTTCGGAGATGTCAAAAGAACTTGAAAAGCAGCTTGAAAAGCTCACGAAAGAAATCCATCAAGCCGCCGGTACATCTTTCAACATTAACTCCACACAGCAACTTTCAGAAATTCTCTTCAATAAGCTCAAACTGAAATCGGTGCGCAAAACAAAAACCGGTTTTTCCACAGATGTCGCTGTTCTTGAAACGTTGAAAGGCTCGCATCCGATCATTGAAATGCTCCTCGACTTCCGTCAATCTACGAAGTTGAAATCGACCTACATCGATGCACTTCCGAAACTCATCAACCCGAGAACCGGACGAGTGCATACATCATTCAACCAAACTGTAACCACCACTGGGCGGTTGTCCAGCAGCGATCCAAATATTCAGAACATTCCTATCCGTACGGAAATTGGCAGATCGATTCGGAAGGCGTTCATTCCCGGAAACGTTGAATCGCTTATTCTTTCCGCCGATTATTCACAGATCGAACTTCGGGTAATGGCGCACATCTCCAGCGACGATGGATTGACACAGGCATTCAAGAATCATGAAGATATCCACACAACAACGGCAGCAAAAGTATTTGGTGTCAATGCAACGGATGTAACCAGAGATATGAGGCGGAAGGCAAAAGAAGTCAACTTTGGAATCATGTATGGCATCGGTGCTTATGGTCTCGCCAACCGATTAGAAATTAGTCAGAGTGAAGGAAAAGAAATCATTGCCCGTTATTTTGCCCGCTTCCCAAAAGTTCAACAATATATCAACGATACAATCGCAAGCGGACGCAAAGATGGATATGTCAGCACACTTCTGGGCAGGCGGCGGTACATTCCAGATATTCGCAGTAACAACCAGAATGTTCGCCAGAACGCCGAGCGGCAAGCTATCAACATGCCGATTCAAGGAACAGCGGCAGATATGATTAAACTGGCGATGGTACACATCGATGCAGCTCTCAGAAAACAAAAACTTGCCAGTTCGATGCTTCTCCAAGTTCATGATGAATTGGTATTTGAAGTACAAGAAAAAGAAGAGAGTATCGTGAAAGAAATTGTTGAAAGGGAGATGCAGCAGGCCCTTCCCCTCTCGGTTCCTGTCGAAGTTGATCTGGGAGTAGGCAAGAATTGGTTAGAAGCGCATTAGCTGTTTCAATCAGCGACGTCGAAATATCAATGAAAATCCCCAGAGAATGACGAACACGGGCCAGTACGTAGAGACATAATGTCTCATCTCAAACCAGTCGATCACATCCCACCACCACAAGTAGTAGAGAACACCGTAACCGCCGAAGAAGAGAACGGGAATGAGAACTCCAAACCGGCGAGGATCATAAAAGAACAGCATAAGAAATGAGAGTCCAAGGGCAAGTGCGAACGTCGCTGGCACATCCCATGGTGCAAAATCTATGAGCACAAATCTGTGAGCAATCATAGTTACACTCATAAAAAATAAAAGGCTTCCCCAAAAGACTACTCCGCGTCGTCGTGTGATGAATGCTTGCACAACTGTCACAACGCCAACCACACATAGACAAACCCAGAGAATTATTCCCCAACCGTAGCGGAATACATGCAGTTTATTCAGAACAAGACCGGCACCAAGGAGAATGAGAAAAACGCCAAAGATTGGAAGTCCACTTGATTTCTTTTGTAAAGTCGGTTCCATAGATTCCTCACTATTGCTTGTTCTGTTGTAGCTGACCTTCCGGAACAATCAGATACATTAAGAAGTAGAGAATAATTCCCATACCGCCTGAAAAGATCGTAAAGATTGCATACGCAACGCGAAGGATTGTGGGATCAATGCCAAAATACTCTCCTGCGCCTCCACAAATACCGAACACTTTCTTATCAGTGAGAGAACGGCGAAACACTTTAGGATTCGTTGACTGTTCCGTCGAAGACACCGGAGGCGGAATCTGATTCTCAGTTGATTGCTCCGGTTCTACTGGTGATGTTTGTTCAGACAGCGTTGTTTGTAATTTACCGCGCTTAGTCAAGAGATAAATTCCTGAAAGCATGAGAATGCCAGGAAATACAAACTCCCACGATGTATCCCATATCCGGCAGAACGAGAGAATTCCAAGGTTGTCAAGAAGGAGCACCGCTCCCGCAGTCACAAACAAAATTCCAAAGACGCGCGCAGAACCGAATTCCGATTTCTCTGGAGAAGGTGCTTCACCCATCACGATTGGTTTCTCTGGAACTATGAAGAAAGCAAGGACATAGAGGATAATTCCGGAACCGCCGAGAAGTGTTAAGAGAACCCAGACAAGTCGGACAATAGTTGTGTCCACATTGAGATATTCTGCAAGTCCTCCGCAGACTCCGGCAATAACTTTGTTCGTCTGACTTCGATAAAGGCGTCGTTGTTGTTCTGGCATGAGCGTCTCCTTTGAACTATGTAGCTCTCTTTTCATACGGATTTTAAATACAAAGGTTACAAAACCCAACGGCAAAAAGAAATCCCGATTCTATCGCTGCAGAACCGGGATTTCAAATTCTCATTCATGCCTGTTATTTTTAGGACATTAGACTTCCATAATTTCTTTTTCTTTCAAAGCAAGGAGACTGTCGATATCTTTTGTAAATTTATCGGTCAGTTTTTGAGCTTCTTGATCACCACGTTTCCGTTCGTCTTCCGGCATGTGATCGCCTTTTTCTGCTTTCTTAAAATGCTCGATAGCGTCTCGGCGTACATTCCGGATTGCGATCTTACCGTCTTCACCGAACTTTTTTATAAGCTTCACCAGTTCACGACGACGTTCTTCATTCAGCGCCGGAATAGGAACGCGTATAACTGTTCCATCATTTGCAGGATTCAAACCAATGTTCGCTTGAAGAATTGCTTTTTCAATCAAAGGAATGACGCTTTTTTCCCATGGCTGCACAGCAATCGTATGCACATCAGGCGTGCTAACGCTGGCAATCTTATTCAGCGAAGTCATGGTGCCGTAATAATCAACTTTGATCCCGTCGAGCAATACAGTCGTGGCTTTTCCTGTGCGGATTTTAATAAGCTCTTCCCGCAGAACTTCCACGGCTTTTTTCATTCTGTCTTCTGCTTGTTTCAGGATTTCTTTTGAGTTTGTCATAGACATTCCATCAATTGGTGATAGGATGAATGATGTTACGACTTTTATGCTGAGAGTTCAACTACTTTTGAACCAACTGCTTCTCCGCAGATAACACGCCTCAGATTGCCGCGGATGTTCATATTAAAGACGACAAGAGGAAGCTTGTTCTCTTTTGAAAGCGTTATCGCCGTCAGGTCCATGATACGGAGGTCTTTTTTTAAAACGTCTGTATAAGAAATCTCTGGAAAATGGATTGCCTTAGAATTTTTTTCTGGATCAGAATCATAGACGCCGTCTACGCGTGTACCCTTGATAATCACATCCGCTTCGATTTCAATTGCACGCAGTACTGCTGCGGTGTCGGTGGTAAAATACGGATTTCCTGTGCCAGCAGCAAAAATGACGATGCGCCCTTTTTCCAAATGCCGAATTGCTCTGCGGCGGATAAATGGTTCGGCAATCCGTTCCATATTGATGGCACTCAAGCAGCGCGTCTTCAGCCCTTGATGTTCCAGTGAGTTTTGCAGCGCCAATGCGTTGATCACAGTCGCCAGCATGCCCATATGATCACCGGTCACTTTGTCGATGCCATCGGTTGAACTTTCCATACCGCGATAAATATTGCCGCCGCCAATGACGATGCCGATTTGCACATTGAGCTTGCTGACAGAAGCAATCTCTTCAGAGTAGCGCGTGACGACTTTGGGGTCAATTCCATATTCGCGATCGCCCATGAGCGACTCGCCGCTGAGCTTCAATAATATTCGTTTATATTTAATTTTTTTCATGGTTCCCGACTCACAAAAAAAATCCCGAAATGGTTTCGGGATTTTAGTTTTTTAATTTGCTTCGCCAAGATGGTAACGAAGGAATCGGCGCACAGAAATCTTCTCGCCAACCTTCGCTGTTTCTTCATCCATAATATCTTTAATTGTCTTTCCGGAATCCTTGATAAAACTCTGTTCTATCAACACAACTTCCTGATAGAACTTGTCGAGTCGTCCCTGAGAAATCTTTTCCGCTATTTGTGCCGGTTTTCCTTCATTCTGTGCCTGTATTTTGTAGATCTCAAGTTCCTTTTCGATAACAGACTGTGGAATGTGTTCCCGCAACACATACTGCGGAGTCATCGCAGCAATCTGCATGGCGATATCATGCGCAAGTTGTTTAAAACCCGGCGTCTTTGCCACAAAATCTGTCTCACAATTTAATTCGACCATCGCACCGATACGCCCGCCAGCATGGATGTACGCTTCCACCACACCCTGGTTTGCCTCTTTGTCGGCACGCTTCGCGGCAACTGCTGCGCCTTTCTTCCGAAGATATTCGATCGCTTGTTCGATATCACCTTTTGTTTCTGCCAATGCCCGCTTACAATCCATCATGCCTGCACCGGTTTTATCCCGAAGATTTTTTACTGCTTCACTTGTAATCTCTGCCATGGTATATACTTCCTTCTTTCAATTACTTTTTCTCTACGGCTGCTGCTTCTGCCGTTGCCTGCTCTTCGGCTGCTGCCTGTTGTTTTGCAGATGCTCGCTCCTGACCGTCAAGAACTGCATCGGCAATGGCTTTCGTGATCAATTGAACCGACTTGAGTGCATCATCGTTTGCAGGGATGGGATAGTCGATCGGATCAGGATCCGTGTTCGTATCAACAATGGCAACTATCGGAACTCCAAGACGTTTCGCTTCTTTTACAGCAATGGCTTCTTTTTTAATATCCACAACATAGACAATACCGGGTAATCGCGACATCTCAACGACACCTGACAGCACTGCTTGAAGTTTATCACGTTCGCGAGTTAAGAACAGTCGCTCTTTCTTCGTGATGTTTTCAAAGGTGCCGTCCGTTTCCATCTTCTCAATATTCGTGAGGCGCTTGACGCTCTTGCGGATGGTACTGAAGTTCGTCAGCATGCCGCCAAGCCAGCGTTCCGTCACATAGTGTGCGTGGCAGCGTTGTGCTTCCTGTTTCATCACATCGCTTGCCTGCAGCTTCGTTCCGACAAAGAGCGGTTTCTTGCCTTCAGCGACGGAGTTCGAAACGGCGTTACATGCCGCTTCAAGCATCTCTTGGGTTTTTTTCAAATCGATGATATGAATCCCATTACGCTCCATAAAAATGTAGGGCTTCATTTTGGGATTCCAACGGCGTGTGAGGTGTCCGAAATGGGCACCTGATTGAAGCAATGCATCGAGTTCAACACGAGGCATAAAAATATTTCCTTTCAGTTAAACTACTATTCTCGTCGTCTTCTTCCGGAATCCCTATGAACCATGTTCATCGGAACACTGCCGGTTAAATCAGAGAATATGATTGTTGATGAATCTAAGCGACTGTACAACAGCTGTCGCATGGTACATAAAAAATTAACGTTTGGAGAACTGGAACCGTTTGCGGGCTTTCTTCTGCCCGTATTTTTTTCGTTCCACCATACGAGGATCGCGCGTCAAAAGTCCGGCCCCGCGAAGTGCTAAACGAAAATCTTCATCCAGTGCAACCAATGAACGTGCAATGCCGAGCCTTACGGCTCCGGCCTGACCAGCCTGTCCGCCGCCATTCACACGCACTTGTGCATCGTACCGCCCCATCGTGTCTGTCACTTTGAACGGTTTTAATATCTCATCCCGCTGAATTGCCAGTGGAAAATAATTTTCAAATTCCCGCGCGTTCACTAAAAGCTTGCCTGATCCATCCAACAACTTCACACGGGCAATAGCATTTTTCCGACGGCCAACTGTTATTCTTGGTTGCATGAACTTGTTCTTTCCTTACTCAAAAAGAAATTGTTTCTGGTTGCTGTGCTGAATGGGGATGTTCTGCTCCCCGATACACTTTCAACTTCTTAAACATCTGACGTCCCAAACGGTTAT
Organism: Ignavibacteriota bacterium; assembly: GCA_003142575.1. Lineage (GTDB taxonomy): Bacteria > Bacteroidota > Ignavibacteria > UBA10030 > UBA10030 > Fen-1298. Next base: position 74,671 of record PLMS01000065.1, on the reverse strand, counting down.
GCGGAAGCATTCCTTTGACGGCATGCTCCATGACCTTTTCCGGATTCGTTTTAATGAGTTCCGAAAAAGATTCAAAGCGTGCTCCGCCCGGATAACCTGTGTTATGATACAGTTCTTTCAACTCGGGCCGTTTTCCGGTCAGTTTTACTTTTTCTATATTCACAATCACGACGAAATCTCCCAAGTCGTGGTTGGGCGTAAATTCCGGTTTATGTTTGCCACGCAGCAAATGTGCAACGTGCGATGCGATGCGGCCTAATGTCTGTCCTTCTGCATCGACAAGAAACCATTTTTTATTTACTTCTTCCGGTTTAAAAAACCGCGTTTTCGGCGACGTATTCACTCTATTCTCCTACGCTAAATCTTTTTCAAAAAAATTGTGTACTTCCCAAAAATCTCTGCTCCAGATCATCGAACTCATATCCATTCTATTAGACCAGGAACCCATCTTTCACTCTGACTGCTATACTATGAATCCACTGTTACTTCAGTGCACCCACCAGGACTCGAACCTGGAACCCACTGATTAAGAGTCAGTTGCTCTACCAATTGAGCCATGGGTGCAAATGTGTTATTTGCTACCCGGAATTGGGGATAAAGGAGCCTGTTGAGTCGGTGGCAATGCAGCCGGAGGAGGTCCAGATTGAATAACGCTCTCCTGCTTCTGTTCACCCCGCGGTAACAACCATAAGTTGATAACCAGGGCGAAGACCATAAAGATACCTGCCAGCCACTGTGTCAACGTTGTAAGGAAATCCGAGGTCCGCCGAACTCCAAAGACCGTTCCGATATTGGCACCGCCGAAACCTCCGGCCAATCCACCGCCCTTGCTCGATTGCATGAGAATGGCGAGCATGAGCAGAATTCCAATGATGACTTCGAGAATAATCGCAATTGTGTACATCAATACTGTTCCTCAAGCGAAAAAAATCCCCACCAACTGTGGGGGTTTGCAGGTTTTATTATAGCAAAAAATGACTCAAAATGCAAGAAGGAAAATGCACACAATTTCATTTTCTCGTCTTTGGCAAGCCCCTTTCCTCAAAAAGGCGCTCCACATACTTGCCAAGAACATCACAACAGGATTCATTCTTAGAAATTATGATTTAAACAGATTTACCTTCTGCCCACAATGAATTATGGCTAACGGGATTACCGTAAAAGAATCATTTTCTTTTGAAATACATGCTGTTTATTCTGCTCGTCTGTTGCAACGAGACGGTAGATATACATCCCGCTGGCATATCGACTTGCATTGAAGATTTTCTGATAATATCCTGGATCCTGCTGCTCATTGATAAGATTAGTTACCTCTCTCCCGATCGCGTCATAAATTTTTATCGATACATTATATCGTATCCCTGCTCCGGGCAACTGATATTCGATTGTTGTTGTCGGATTAAATGGATTCGGATAGTTCTGAAGAAGTTCGTATGTTGTCGGAGGTGTGATACTGATCTTGATCTCTTTCGTCCAAGTCTGTCCGTTTTTATCTGTGATAGTAAAATGTAATGTATCTTCCTTATTAACTTTCGCTAATTTATCAACCGAGAAAGTGAAAGAGGCTGTTTGCTCTTCATTCGATTTCAAGGTCGTAAGAGTAATGTCCTTCTCTGTAAATTTCAACCATTCCGGAATATTGTTTATTTCGACTTTCACTCCTTCTGCCGATAGTGTCGAAGTATTGACAATCGACATATCAATCGTATTTCCTTTCGATGCCACGGGAACATCATAGCACGTAGCATCCTCATTAACTTTTGCAGGAACAGCGGCCAATGATGGCTTGTGTTGCACCGGTTCAGCAGTTTTTCCAAGTCTCATATCTCGGAGTTCTTTCCACATCTCCTGTCTGAGTGCAGCATATTTTTGCGATTTTCTTAATTCAGGCGTGTTAAACTGCTTCAGTTCCTCTTGCCATTTCTTTAGCGTTGTCTGAAATTCAAGTTTATTCTTTGCTTTTGACGTTATCGTATTGGGAATCTGCTGTGCGATTGCAAGGCTTGTGCAAAGCAGTAATGTTATGATGGTTTTCATGTTTGAGTTTCCAGTTCTTAAATTACAGTCATCAGTGTTCAGTATTCAGTTTTTATCGACTGACTATTGCTTTTCACCGTTCACTATTTACTCTTCTCTCTTTTTAAACTACTCATTACTCTATGGTAAACCAATCTCCACATTGGGATTCGTCGTAATATCCTGTGCTTTCGTCTGTGTCGTCTTTCCGGATTGAGCTTTGAATGTTATGTTTGCCGGCAATAATTCCTTGGTTGCAATACCATTGACTGTCGTGCCAAATGGTTTCCATCCACTTGCATTATACGTTACAATCGCATTGCTTACTAATTGTCCGGATGAATTGGTAACTCGGACAGAACAAAGAACCGTAGAAAATCTTACGATATTGCTGGAATCAAGGTTCTGCGATTTATCATTGTTGACGAATGCATATGTCATGCGGAAGTTATATTTATTTGCTAAAAGTTCTTTCGATGCCGTACCATTTGTCGTTGTTCCAAAATTTTTCCATCCTCCTGCGTTGTATTGCACTGTGCCTATATCGAGAGTATTTCCTTGGCTATTCTTTAACTGAACTACTGCATTGACCGTCTGGAACGTTACCACAGCATTGGAATCCGTATTCTGTGCTTTCTCATTATTAGCATAGCCGTAGGTCATGCGGAATGTATATTTTATAGGAAGGAGTTCTTTGTTGGCAACTCCGTTTGCTGTTGTGCCAAAATCCTTCCAACCGCCGGCATTGTATTGCACCACACCTGTATCGAGCGGAGTGCCTTGACTGCTTTTCAGTTGCACGGATACATTGGAAGTCTGGAAGACAACGACGGCATTAGAATCTAAATCCTGTGCTTGGTTTTTGCTGGCTGAGGCATAGGTCATTTTAAAATTATATTTAGCAGGCAACAGTTCTTTATGGACACTACCATTTGACGTTATGCCAAAGTCCTTCCACCCGCCGGAATTATATTGCACAACACCTTGATCGATAAAATTCCCTGTGCTGTTTTTTAGTTGAACACTCACGTTGACAGTTTGAAATAAAACAACAGCGTTAGAGTCAATGTTTTGTGTTTTCTCATTGCTCGCGTTATTGTAAGTCATTTTAAATTTATACTTTATAGGGAGAAGTTCCTTTGTTGCAACTCCGTTTGTTGTTGTTCCAAAGTCCTTCCATCCCCCAGCGTTATATTGCACAGTTCCTGTATCTAATGGATTGCCGCTACTGGTTTGCAAGTCGACTGTTACATTTTTTGTCTGGAAGATAATTGTTGTATCATTCTTGACCGGAACATTCGATTTTGTTTGTGTACCGTACTCGTACGTCATACGAAGATTGAGTTTTTTACGAGTGGTGGTGATGGTAAATGTGCCGTCGTTGTTGCTCGTGGCATCTTTCCATGTGCTATCGCGATATTGGAGTGTGCCGGTTGTAAGCAGTGACCCTGTGCTGTTGACAAGCTTTACAACACAACCAGACGAAGGAGCTGTCGGCAATTGTGCCAATAAATATTCTGTGTTGTAGCGGATGAGCGCATATGCTTCACTTGTAAGGTGACTTGTGCTATCAACATTCACATCCTGCAGGACTTGCTGGAGTGTTGTGCGTGTTGATGTAATATTATTTTGCCCCAAGCTCGTTTTGGCTGATGCAAAGTAGCCAAGATATTTATTTGACGTCGTTTGGTCTTTGACCCATCCCAACGTGCGAGATTGGGTTGTGTAGTTTGTGAGTGTGTCGAGAAAGTTTAAAGGGATGAAAGGAACGGGGAGATTGGAAGGTCCTATAGTAGAACCATAAAATGAATTATTTGTAATGTCATCACTCGATTCTCCGTTTAATCCTTGCACATAGAATTTAATAAGTCTTGGGAGAGTAGTATCTATCGTTGTAAACACAAAGTCAGAATCTTTTTCACCTGGTCGAATATAATTGGATCCATAAAGACCATCACATTTCCAACTAACAACGGGAAGCCAAGGTAAAGCGCTATCCCAAAATTTTCTTGATTGAGCAAAGGTAACAGAGTCTGTTAATCGATCAATAGCAAATTCTTGTATGTCTTGCAAACTTGAAGATGAATTTTGAATGTAATAGCGATATTGGAATTTTTCGTATACTTGAACTACTTTTGCATACACAGTCCCTTGGGCTTTATCTTTTGGATAGCTGGTTCCTTCTGAAGGCTGAGGTGTATTAGGCCATAGTCCATAAAGAGAACCGTTCCAGCTAAAGGTGCGGAATTCTGTCCTAGTTGAATCTCCTTCGTAAGAAGTAATTGGCCCCTGAATTTCCCAAATATCCTTCCCAACATTGTCTATTAATGAAAATAATCCGTACGAGTCAATCTTTAATATAGATTGCTTGTTTTTATCCCGGGCGTTAATGATCTCACCTTTCTGACCTTCCCAACTGAAAATCCAAAGATACATTGGTGGATTAGTTCCGCTACTCAACGAAATCCAAGTCGTTAATATTTCTACCTTTCCGTCCCTATTAATATCCTTGATTGTCCAAATTGTATTTGCCATCATCCCTGGAGGTTTAACCGTAAGGATTCCATCAGAGTGCCAGAGTATTTGGCCGGATTTAAATACTCCTACTATTCCACTCGCACTGTCGGTAGAGGTTGCTCCTTGCCTTCGCGTCCCATTAAAAACAAAACAATGTGTAAGAGTGCCATATGGATTTTCTATTGCACCTACATCCGGCCATCGTGGACTAAGCCCACTACCTAACGAGCTGTCTACATTTAGAACCTGAGTAACCTCATATTTATCACCGATAACCGTGTTAACCTGCGTCTGAATTGCCAACACAATATTGTCTGTTACTCCCGGTAAAAGGTATTGATCTTGCGCCCTTAAACAAATTTGAAGGCTGAAGAAAAAAGTAAGAAATATCAACAGTAATCTTTTATTTTTCACAGTATGCTCCAGTATCTTTAAGGTGTTGGCAAATATTTTCTTGAATATCTTAGTACTTGTGCATCATACCCAGGTGTGTCATTCCATCCATTATACACGATTCTCATTGTCTCCTCAAACCCTGATTCCCAGTTATTTGCATCAACTTCTCCAATTTCCCCTATCAAGAGGGTAATATGATGAGCCATAGCAAGAGGAAAAAAAATATTCAGATCATTAAGATTCTCAGGTGTATTATGGATCCCATTTTGATAACCTTCGCCAAGAGCAGTAGTATACATTGTTTGAAGCGGCCCATACGAACTTGCAAGACGGGACTGAGCAACGCGAGTACTTAATCCTCCAAAATATATAGTGGACATGAATTCAATGAATTCAGCTCTTACTCTAAGATTCGCTTGATAGTTTTCAACATTATTGTTGAGATGCATTTGACGATATACACGCCGATGAATAATATTATACTGCCCAGTTGCTCTTGGGTAAATGAATGTAAGTCGACCATCGCTTTGATGGAATGACCCAAACAATGAATAACCATGCTCATTTGGAGGAGTGTCGTGAACAATAGTTGAATATTCGTCTATTAAATCCCACACATATTGTTGTGGATTGACATATGACATATATCTCGTGTTTTGATGAGTTGGAACACCATCCCCATTTCCCATACTTTGACTAGTAACCCAAAAATGACTAGTTGTTCTAAGATTTTGTACATCCGGCCAAAACTCCGCAGACCATGGTTCGTATCTATAACCTGGAGTATATGCGTGTAATTCAACATCTTCAAAAAAAGATTCACGTTCATACTGGCCTTTAATATTTTGTGGAGGAAATCCAAATATTCCACCCCACATGATACAAACAGAATCAACGCTATATGGATGACCATTAATATCAAGCCCATTATTTCGTGCTCTCGCAAAATCACTAGTTCCTAAAAGCGTCGGTTTCTTTACTTCAATCCCCAGACTTGTTGGTGTGGGATAATTACCTGTAGTCAGTTTCACTATATAAACAGAATCTTTATGCCAATATCGTCCCACCAAGCGTATCATTCCTGTAGGCAAGTCTTCCATACTTGTAAATGTATTTCCAGTATAGATCGGATATTTTTTCTCCCAATAAACACCCAACTTTCTGCCTGAAGGTTTATTTTCAATTAATACAGGAGCTACCGGATTATTACCCCAAATGTCACTGCTTACCGCTCCTGCTGGTAATTCTGTCGACACGGTTTCGTGTATCGTCAACTCACCATTTGTTTCCTGCGTCGCGTAATAATATTTTGTTTCACCGAGCATTATTTCACTCCCCTTTACTACAATCGTATCTTCAAATACTTTTGATGGATCGAACATATAGCGTGCACAGATGGCAACAGGGACAGGTTTGTCAGGTTGCTTGCCCATTGCTAGAAACTTGATTTTGCCTGACATAGCATCGCTGCATTTCACACTATCCATTGGTGAATCGAGGGTATCTATACTTGTTCCCTTATCATAGATAAATTTCGCATATTGCGCGCTATCAACTTCAATAGTCATCAGCGAGTCATCCCCAAAATCCATAGGAGTATATATATAGAGCATGGTAGATGAACCAGAAATGAGTGTATCTTCGTCTTGCCATACAGAGTATCTTATAGGAGCGAATTCGATACCGCAAAGTTCTAATTCTTGCAGGTCGCCTTCCATATATGAATAGCATTTATCGCCAATTGAATCCCTCTTCGCAAATTGAAATTCCATACCGGCACCGGTTTTAACAGGCTGGGTACAGTTATCATAGGAAAAATTTAACGTATCTCCTTTGAGAATATATGGAATCATAATAAATAATTCCGGATCTGTTGAATAAGCATGATATGCTGTTTCGCTTATTGATGTACAACTCCAATCGGGTCGTCTATTGCAGAAATCACACTCTTGCCCTTGAGAATAAGAATATCTGTAATTTATATAATCTGAAAGCCGGAATACCATAGTTGTATCACGGACTTTATCACGAAATGCTACAGTAATAGGGCCTTCCGAAGGAGGACTATTTTTAGCAGCAATAATTACCCATGCTAAATATGTACCTGAACAATTGGCGATGTAACTTGTAGGGGGAAGTGATCCGCTTTTGTTTAAACTATTTTGTAATTGATTACCAGCCGGTTTTATCTCCACTCTCGATTTAATTTTAATTTGGGCATTAAGCAAAGTGGAAAAAATCATCACAGTGACGAGAATGAAAAACAATCTGTTTGTTACAATGGTAGATGATTGCATATAGCCCCTCTGCAAATCGGTAAATTGTTTTCTCTATAACTCTGCCGCGCCCCGTAGGTATCATTTGGCGCCGAAACGGCAATAAGAAGTACTGTAGAATAGTAAAATAAGATGGGTTAAAAGTCAAGGAAAAATGCGACCGTTCTTCCTATCAGAATATTCTATAGAAATAACGGCGTATTTTGGGAACAATATAAAACAAACGATAGAGTACTAGATTCAGTTATCAACGAATTCGTCAAAAAAATGTGCGGCATTTATTTCCTCGTCGTCGGCATGCCTCTTTCCTCAAAAAGACGCTCCACATACTTGCCAAGANNCGTCAAACTCGAGATTAACCGTATCACCGGGTTTGAGCAGGCGGAATGTTGTCACTTCCATCGTATGAGGGATGATGGAGACCACGAAGGAATTTGCTTTCACTTCTGCCATCGTTAAACTTATGCCGTTAACAGCAATCGATCCGACAGGAATGAGATGATGTGAGAATTTCTTAGGGACTTGAATCCAGAAAATCCAACTACTCTCAAGGGCTTTGAGCGATGTTACTCTTCCCAATCCATCCACATGACCAAGAACAAAATGCCCGCCAAGCCGATCTGAAGGCAGCAGCGGACGCTCCAGATTAACGGGACTTCCTATTTTCAAATTTCCGAGAGTTGTTTTCTTCAGTGTCTCTTCCACCGCTTGCACATCGAATGTCTTCTCTGTTCTTTTAATGACAGTCAAACAAACACCCTCTACTGCAATACTATGATCTATGCGCAGACTCTTGACGGTTTTCTTCCCTTGAATAGTAAAAATAAAACTGCCGTCCTTTTGTTTGATGGATTTAATGATTCCAGTTTCCTCAATTAATCCGGTAAACATATTATTTTATCTTTCTTTGTAACTACACATGTGATTTAGTGTAAGAAAGTAATTTTAAGTATTCTTTTGTAATTGCTCAGCTTTTTTTGTCAGAAATAAAGAAATCACTCCCTCTCCTCACAGGAGAGGGTNNGGGGAGGAAATCAATCAAAGAATGATATTATCGAAAAGCACGCTGAGTAGTCGCCTTTCGCTTATGAATAAAGCGTGCTTCAAGAAGAACATCATCCCCAATGTTCTTCACGTTGGCCATTCTTAATTTCATATGTTGATGCAAGAAGAGCGGCTTATCGAATCGAATCCCATTTAATCCGCCTCCTAATATTTTTGGTGCTATAAAAAGATGAAGTGAATCTGCAAAAGAATGCTTTACAAAAGGTGCAACCAGCGATGCGCCGCCTTCCAGAAGCACAGAAGAAATGCCTTCAGCGGCAAGAGTCTTCAGGATAGATTCTGCACTCAATAAGCGTGACGCCGAAACCGTAAGAACGCGTACTCCTTGCACAACAAGTCTTTGTACTTTCTTATCATTTATTTTCACAGCGGCAGTGGAAGTCAACACCCAAGTCGGAGTGTTATGTGTATTGAATATTTTCCGGGATGTCGGAAGCGACATACGTCCATCGACGACAACACGAATAGGATTCCTTCTTTTAACGAGCCGCACAGTTAATTCAGGATCGTCTTTTAATACTGTGTTCGCCCCTACCATCACAGCGTCATACTCGCTTCGAAGTCGATGCACTTCTTTTCTTGCCGTCTCAGATGTGATCCATTTTGATATTCCTGCAATGTCGGCAATTCGTCCGTCAAGTGTCTGTGCCAGTTTGATACCGACAAACGGCAGGCCTATGTTCATAAACTTGAAGAACTTTTCATTCAAGAGTTCCGCTTCTTTTCGTAATACTCCGACCTTGACAGTAATCCCCGCCTCATGCAATCGTCGTATTCCTTTACCGCCGACCAAAGGATTCGGATCTTTCGACGCAATCACCACCTTCGAAATACCTGATTGCACAATTGCATCGGCGCAGGGTGGAGTTTTTCCGAAGTGCGCGCATGGTTCCAGATTGACAAACAATGTTGCGCCGTGTGCCTTCTTGCCCGCATGGTAGAGCGCGAAAATCTCAGCATGCGGCCCGCCGAATTGCCGGTGAAATCCTTCTCCGACGATTTTCCCGTTCCGCACGATGACACATCCCACCATAGGGTTAGGACTTACCTTACCAAGGCCATTCCGTGCGATGTCGATACATCGCTGCATCAATGCCTGTTCCTTCATCGCCAATACACTTTCACTTTCGAATCGAGCGTTGCGCTCAAGAGATGGGCAGCACTATTATTCTTTACAGATATTTCTACTAGTCCATTACTGCCAACGATGAAACATGGAGTATTTTCCGGAGCTTCATCGTAAATTCGAACCCATTGTGCAACCATATTACTACCGATTGATATGGTTTGTATCTCTTTCATGCTTTTTTCTATTTGCAGAGATCGAAGATTCGTAATGATGTTTCCATAATGATCAATATGCAGAACGCACATAGGCGCCAGATCTTTCTTGGAGCTAACAAAAGGCGAAAATATCTCAGGTAGATTACAGGCTANNCAAATTTTTTTATAGGTACATCATCTGAGACATACGCGGCAAGCGGAGCAAGCAGATCGCGACCATGAAAGGTTGATGATACATCACCAAGTGCGTATTCTTTGAGAGAAGCCTGCGTCACCTCAACAGCCGCTGTAATTTTTTCTTGAAATAAAACGAAGTCTAATATTCCATTATCGGGAGCAATAAACGTATATTTCTTTGTCTTCATCACAAGAATACGCCGCTTACTGCCAACTCCCGGATCAACAACATTCACAAAAATTGTATCCGCGGGAAAGTAATTGTAGACTGACCAGAGAATATACGCAGCTTGACGAGTTCGATACGGTTGAATTCCGTGTGTAATATCTATTATATCGACCGACGGATTGATGGATAAAATAACCCCTTTCATCGACGCTACATATTGATCCTCGTATCCGAAATCGGTGAGAAGAGCGATACAAGGAATGACTTTCTTGCCCATTGTATTTTTTTGTCTCGACAAAATATTGAATGAGCCATCAACGGCTATTGTAACACTACTGCTTTCCCGCGTTTGGCAGACTTGTAAATACTATCGATAATCTTCATCCTGTGCACTGCCTCATCACCTGTAGAGATCGCCGTGTGCAGTCCGCGTAAAGATCCGATCCAATGCTTCAGTTCATTCTCGTATGACTTTCGGTAGAGACTTTGCGGAGTTTCGGTCGATACCGGTGCAACATTTACCAAATTCCCATGCATCCGCTTGATAATGCGAAATGGATTCAGCGATCCGCTTCCTTCAGTGCCGAAACAATCACAGTAAAAAAAGTCGGATGTTGATTCAAACGACCAGCTTGCTTCAATCGTAAGTGTGGAACCGTTTTTCATTTTAAGAAAAACAATGGAAGAATCCTCTACATCCTTTGTATGATGAGAATAATTGGTCGCCGTCACTTCTTTTACTTCCGGATATCCCATCATCCAGAAAGCAAGATCGAGCATAACGATACCGAGATCAAGCACAACACCACCACCGGACTGCGTCTTCTTCGTCAACCACGCACTCTCCGTATTCAGTTTCTTGAACCATCCTGCTTTTGCATAGAAGAGTTTGCCGAGCGCCTTATCCTCAATAAAACTTTTGAGAATCATTGCATCAGGACGAAAACGATTATTCATTCCCACCATCAATGTTCGATGTAATTTTTTTGCAGCTGCGGCTATTTCTTCCGCTTCTATAGATGTCCGGGCTAAAGGTTTCTCCACCAGTACGTTGTTCTTTTCTTCTAATGCTGCAATCGCCATATCTTTGTGCAGCACGGTCGGCGTACAAATCGCAACACCGTCAAGATCTTGTTCGATCACAAGCATCTTCTCATAATTATTGTAATAACGGCGTACTTTGAATTTATCCGCCACATACTGAGCTTTCGCACGGTCAAGATCGCATACCGCGACAATTTCAACATCCGAAAACTTGCTCAGGATAGGAAGATGAATAGTCTGGGCAACCGACCCGAGACCAACAATACCAATTCGAGCTTTTTCCATACACGCACCAAAATAATGATTGAATAAATTATGACATGGGATTATTGCGTACAGTGTTTAAGTGTTTTTTTGCGATTTCAGCGATTCCGGCAGCATCAAGTTTTACCATTCGATGTAATTCTGCAGAAGAACCATGCTCAATAAACTCATCCGGCAGCCCATGCATTTTAACGGCAACATCGGAAATACCGAGATGACTGAGTGCTTCCAACACTCCGGATCCAAACCCGCCGTGAATAACATTATCTTCAATCGTCACGAAAATGTTGATGCGCTGCGCGAGTGACTGCAGCAATTTTTCATCTAATGGTTTGACAAATCTCATATTTACCACTTCTGCATCGATGCCCTCTTCGAGCAACAACTCTGCCGCCGATAATGCATTTGGCACCATATTACCGATGGCTAACAAAGCAATATCTTTCCCTGTACGCAGCGTTTCTGCTTTGCCGATCTCGATCTTCTGAAATCCATCTCGCATCGGAACACCAAGTGCATTCCCGCGAGGGTATCGAAGTGCAATTGGTCCTTGTTTATACTCAATGGCGGTAAAGAGCATATCGCGAAGCTCCTGCTCATCCTTCGGCGCCATAATAACCATACCCTGAATACATCGGAGATAAGAAAGATCAAGTGCACCATGATGAGTGGCACCATCTGCACCAACCAATCCACCCCGATCCATGACAAATACGACATGAAGTTTTTGAATGGCGCAGTCGTGTACTACCTGGTCAAATGCGCGCTGCAGAAAGGTTGAATAGATCGCCACGACCGGTATATATCCTTCTGTTGCCATTCCAGCTGCAAATGTAACAGCGTGTGGTTCGGCAATGCCGACATCAAAGAATCGCTCAGGCATTTCTTCATGGAGTTGAATCAGTCCGGTCCCATCCGGCATGGCCGCAGTAATTCCAACCACTTTCGAATTTTGCTTGCAGATTTCAACTAATGCTTTTCCAAAGATATCCGTATAAGCGATCGATTCGCCGCTTTTCTTTGGTGAAATGCCGGTCATTTTATCAAACGGTGTTACTCCATGCAAGCGTGTAACTTCGCGTTCTGCCGGCGCATATCCTTTGCCCTTCGTAGTAATTGCGTGAATGAGAATAGGCCCATTGAGATCTTTGACGTGTCGAAAAATCTCCACCAGCTTCACAACATTATGACCATTGATCGGTCCAAAATATCGAAAACCCAATCCTTCAAAGAGCATGCCCGGTGTGACGACTGCTTTAATTCCTTTCTCCATCCGCTGGGCAACCGTGCGCAGTCGATCGCCAAACGTATCCAATTTGCCCGCTAAATCCCACACATTCGCTTTGAACTTATTGTATGTGGGATGCGTGAGTATTTCTGTAAAATAATTATGGAAAGACCAAACTCTCGGCTCGAGCGATGACAATGATCCCATTTGATTATCGTTGAGAACCACAATCAAGTTTTTTTTCAGCATTCCTGCGTTGTTCATCGCTTCGTATATCATACCACCTGTCATTGAACCGTCGCCGACGATGGCGACTACTTTATAATCTTTTTTATCAAAATCACGTGCCGCTGCAATCCCCAATGCAGCTGAAATCGAAGTACTGGCATGTCCCGCTCCAAACGCATCATATTCGCTTTCGGTGCGCTTGAGGAATCCGCTCAATCCACCAAGCTGGCGAATGGTATGCATCCGATCCTTCCGACCGGTAAGAATCTTATGCGGATATGCTTGATGTCCAACATCCCAAATTAATTTGTCTTCCGGTGTATTAAAAACATAATGAAGAGCCACAGCGATCTCAACGGCACCCAACCCGGCTCCAAAGTGACCTCCAGTTTTCGATACACAATCGATGAGGTACTCTCGCACCTCAGCACAAACGGTACGGAGTTCTTGTACGCTTAAAGTTCGCAGATCTTCGGGAAGATTAATAGAATTGAGATACCTATAATCAATATCGCTCATTCTTCATTAGACTCGTTCAATGTGAATTGCCCTTCGATACCTTTCGAAAGCTTTTTGATCTTGAGTTCAGTCGTCTTCAATTTTTCCGCACACTCTTTTGATATTCGAATGCCCTCTTCATATAAGTTCACAGCATCGTCTAACGGCACATCGCCGTGTTCCAGTGAGGCTACTATCTCTTCAAGCCGTTTGAGAGAATGCTCAAGCGAGTTCTTGTCCAACTTCTTTGCCGCCATAATTATTTTCCTTTTTCTACTTGTACGCCAATAGTCCCATCGTGGAATTGTATCTCCGCTTCATCGCCACGGTGAAGAAAACGTGCGCTGGAAACAATTCGTCCTTCTTTCCGAACAATGCTATAGCCGCGCTTGAGAACACCATGCGGGTTTAATGCTTGCAGTTGATATCTCAACGAATCATAACGCTGGTGTGCAGCCCGTGCGATATGATTGAAAGAGAAACCAAGACTACGATCAAACTCATCCACCCGCTGAGAAAATTCCCGAACCAAATCGCGCGGTCGATTAAACGAATAGCTTGTCAACAGACTTGCCACCCGTTCACGAAAACTCGACATCTGAGTATCAATGGCACCACGCATAGTATAGCATAAGTTGCCAATATCTTCAAGCAATTCCGTTCGATCTCGCACAACCAACTCCGCTGCCGCCGATGGAGTCGGCGCACGTAAATCGGCGACAAAATCTGCAATACTAAAATCAATTTCATGTCCCACAGCGCTGATAATGGGAATTTTTGAAGCATAGATAGCGCGAGCGACTCGCTCTTCATTGAATGCCCATAAATCTTCCAGCGAACCGCCGCCGCGTCCGACGATCAGCACGTCTATGTCGCCATAGCGATTCATCTGTTCTATGGCTTCGGCAATCTCTTCCGCCGCACCCACACCTTGCACGCGCACAGAAGCAAGAATCACTTCTACTGATGGATGCCTACGTGACAACACGCTTCGAATATCCTGTAATGCCGCACCCGTTTCCGATGTAATGACACCGATACGTTCGGGGAACTCCGGAATTGGTTTCTTGTGTGCAGGATCAAACAATCCTTCCGCCGCCAGCTTCTGCTTGAGCCGCTCGAATGCAATCTGAAGTTCTCCAATACCGATGGGTTGAATCTGCTCAACATCAATTTGATAATTTCCACGCGGAGGATAGACAGTGATAGAACCACGAGCAATCACTTTCATCCCATCTTCAGGCGGGAACGTAAGATTCGCAACACGACTTCGCCACATCACAGCGGATAGTTGAGCGCCTTCGTCTTTCAATGTAAAGTATAGATGCCCGGAAGTATGATGCTTAAAGTTGGATATCTCCCCTTCCACCCACATTCGCGGAAAACTAGTTTCCAGAGATTGCTTGATTTGCCTCGTTAATTCGGTAATGGTAACGACATTTTTTTCGGTGGACATGCAGTAACTCCAACCTCAAATTACCGAATGTTGTTCCCACATTCAACTCTGGAAAATGAGAATATCTTAATATTGTCAGCCGTTTACCATCTCCATTTTCATTTTTACTTTTCACTTTTCCCTAGCCCGCCTTGTCTTTTCTTTCGTAGTTATCTATATTATTCACTGATGTTACACAGAATGATAGATAGAATACTATGCCGTCCTTCTGGGGCTTATGAATTTGTTCTTTGTAGGTCTATTGAACCAGAAGCTCATCCGCCTCTGGCGGAAAATATTAAGCTCCTATCGGAGCTTCTCTCAATTCGACAAATTATCAATTATGTTGTCTAGTCCCGTAGGGACGAAATCGTTATAGTTAACATCAGAAAGAAAACAAAGCCCCGTCAGGGGCGATATAAAGATGTTTGCGTACCACCAGTTATTCATACAATCAAGAGGAATTAATATGAATATGAACGTTGATGTCCTGGCAATCGGAGCACACCCCGATGATCTTGAACTTGCTTGCGGCGGAACAATCGCCAAGCTTGTTCAGCAGGGAAAGAAAGTAGCATTATGCGAACTTACGCAAGGTGAGCTTGGCACGCGCGGCACGAAAGAAATTCGTGCGAAAGAAGCACAACAAGCAGGAGATATTCTTGGTGCTGTTGCGCGGCCGAATCTCCACATCCCGGACGGCAATATTGAAGTCAATAAAAAGAATATGGTGAAGATTATTACACTCATTCGCGAACTCCGCCCTGCTCTTCTTATTATTCCTTACGGAATTGAGCGGCATCCGGACCACGTTCATACCAGCGAACTATGCCGTGAAGCATGGTACTACAGCGGATTAGAAAAGATCAAAACGAAACTCAACGGTAAAGTACAAGAACGCCATCGGCCGCACCACTACTTTGAATTTATGCAATGGATGGAATTCGAGCCGACATTTATTGTGGATATTAGTGACACATTTGACCTGAAAATGAAATCTGTGCGCGCACATGCCTCGCAATTTTTCAATCCGGAAAGCAAAGAGACCGAGACAAAGTTAAGCCGTCCCGATTTTTTAGAAGTGATCGAAACCCGCTGTAGATATTTCGGTTCTAAAATCGGAGTGAAATATGGTGAACCGTTTATATCAAAATGGTCCCTCGGAATTGACAATCTGTTCAATTTTATTGTGAACAGAGGATAAGATTTCATCAGACTTTATGTTCGAGCTGACGGAGAAAAAAACCGAGGTGGTCACAAATTGTGACCATCTAGCCAAGAAGATTTCGATAACTTGATATTCCAATTGGGAATATCAAGTTGGGGTGGTGCGATGCCAATTGAAACCAAAGGACTTCAAGGAGAGGTTATACGATGACGAAGCAAGGAGTATTGATAGCGTTGGAACATATTGAACGATCGATCATCTTCCTCCGTGGACAAAAAGTGATGCTTGATGCTGACCTTGCAGTTCTCTACGGAGTTACTACAAGGCGCTTAAAAGAACAGGTTCGGCGCAATCTCGACCGGTTTCCTTCGGACTTTATGTTTGAACTTACCGAGGAAGAGAAGTCCGAGGTAGTCGCAAATTGCGACCACCTCGCCAAGCTAAAAATGATGTTAATACAATTTTAAATCCCGTTGTTAAAGAACTTGTGACCAATCATTAGACTACCTTATAGAATTTTGCTATATTACGCCTGAATAATTCGAGGTAAATCCCTTTAATGCCAATTACACACAAAGCTAAACGGTCAAAAGAAGTTAAAAAAAAGGATGCACCGCTTCTCGCAATTCATGAAAATTCACCTGAATACAGAACTAAGCTTCACATAGAGCATGATAGAACTTGCGATTGTGGACAAACCAACATCAATTGTTTATCTGCGAAAGAATGGCTCAAATCTCAAATCGGGGTCTGGCGATTTGGATACGAAGGTAGAGATATTCGAGACAAAGAAATCCATCCTGCCACGTTTCCGATTTCACTTTCTAAAAAAGTTATAGAACTCTTCTCGCATCAAGGTGAGCTAGTTCTAGACCCATTTGTTGGAAGTGGAACTACACTTGTAGCCGCTCATGACACAAACCGCAATGCTATTGGTTTCGATTTGCAAGAAAAATACATCAAACTTTGTGCAAATCGAATCAAACAATCAGAGTTATTTAGTTCATCTCGACAAGTCGCAATTCAAGATGATGCCCGAAATATCGCCCAGTATTTGCCTGAGGAAAGTACAAAATTAATTTGGACTTCTCCACCATACGCCAATCTTCTCAATCGTAAGAGGAAAAATAAATCCCGCCGAGATCGGGACAACGGTCAACTCGACAAAGTTGAACAATATTCACAGGACTCCCGAGACCTCGGCACGATGTCGATTGATGACTACACTGTGGCTATGGGAGACATTTTCGAATCTTTGCTTCCCATGCTTAAGCCAAAGGGCCATTGCGTCATTAACGTTCCTGATATGTGGTGGGAGAATCAACGCATCACTATCCATGTTTCTCTTATCCAAGAACTACGTAAACGCGGCTATGAACTCCGTAATATTATTATTTGGGATCGTACCAACCTCGTTAATCAAATTGGTATCTTTGGATGGCCAAGTAATTATATCACTATGGGCGTGACTTTCGAATATCTGCTCGACTTCTGGAAACCACCAAAATGATAAAAACAATAACAAANNCTTGACTTTTGGAAACCACTAAAATGATAAAAATAATAACGAAGGAACAGTTAATCGAAGAGATCCGAATAGTTTCTAAGCAAGGTTGGATTAAGAGTGTAAAACGAACCAAGAACACCAGAAATGATGGCGCTGTTGGAAACACACTTGAGAAACTACTTGGCATACCCGAAAACAATTTACCTATAGCAAACGCTAATGGCTGGGAACTCAAAGGTCAACGGCTACATACTTCTTCGCTTGTAACTTTGAAACATTACGAGCCTTTCCCTCGTGGAGCTGACATCGTTTCCAAAATGCTCCTTCCTTTTTATGGTTGGCCTCACAAAGAAGCTGGCAAAAAGTATCCCCGTAACGAAATGAGCTTTCGCTCGACCACAAGTGCTAATAAATTTACAAATCGTGGCTTTACTATNNTCTGTTGAATCAAGAATAGGACTTAACCCTTTTGACCCTGAACCATATTGGGGCTTTGATGATTTGAGAGATCTAATGGGAGAGAAAGCTCGTAATTGTTTCTATGTCATTGCTGAGAGCAAACTTGAAAGAGGGAGAGAGTATTTCTCTTACCAAAATCTACTGATGTTGTCTGGTTTTTCTTTCGACAATTTTCTTTCCTGCATTGATAGGGGTATCATTCTGATCGACTTTGATGCACGTACTCGCCACAATCACGGTACAAAGTTTCGTATCAAGCAAGGCTTTTGGAAAGAATTGTATTCAAAAGACAAACAATTATTCTAGTAGTTTCGCACACGTTACGGCGCCAGCTTCGCTTTTGTGGAAATCNNACGGGCTGGCTTATTATCTTAAGGATTGTTAGTTTGTCTGACGATTCGCAGAGGAGACATCAATGAAAAATATGATAACGCTTCTCTTGTTTGCGGGCGTGTTAATGGGATGCGAGAAGGATGAGACGACCCAGCCGATAACAGAACAAGTTATCTCGACATCGTTTTCAACTACCGATACACTCGGATATCCCAGCACTTTCTTCCGGTCAGGCACGCCGTTCTATTTAATTTTTCAGATGATCAATAAGACCGGTATAGATCAGAACTACGGTTGGACAGGTCCCATTTCGGAAATCTATATCTCTCGGAATGACACAATCGTTTCCCGGCAATATGCTGGCCTTGCTTGGCCGCAATTGGTTTACCATGGAGTTCTTAAAGCAGATTCCTCCTTAACAAACCGATGGCTTGGACCATTCAATCCTCTGAGTTCTGTGGCTGCCCTGATGCCCGGAAGTTATGCGGCGGATATATTCATCTCTGCTCGCTTTGACAATGCAGAGATTGAACGCCCGCAGCGCATTCAAATAATTATTATCGATACTTCTCAAGTGTTCATTGAGAAACCTAATATTTATCTCTATCCACAAACTACACGCAGTCTGTCCGTCGCATTGGAATTTCCGATGGGAGGATCAGTTCTTCAATCGATTCCATTGTATTCCGATGGTTGGAATGTTTCCGTAGAACCATCCGGCAAGATCGATCAAAAGTATGACTATCTCTTTTACGAGAGTAAAAATCCGGATACCTTTCAATATACTTCCGGCTGGATTGTCAGCAGAGATACACTTACGTCCTTCTTCTCGAACAATCTCCTTCTCGCTGGTTTTAGTCAGCGTGAAAAAAGCGATTTTATCGAGTACTGGATCCCAAGACTGGTCGGATATCCATATTATATCATCTATCCCCAATTTGCCGATGAGATCGGGAAAGTGATTCGTTTGAAAATCTCCGAACAGCCAGACAATATGCTTCGCCTCTTCTATGTCATACAAGGAACGAACGACTCCGAAAAGATGCTTCCTGTTCCGTCAATTCCTCAGTTCGAAAGGAATGGTTTTGTCGTTACAGAATGGGGAGTAATTCTAAAGTAGGTTTACAGAGAATGAATCTTTTGTAGGGACGTTCAATTGAACGTCCACAAAAGTGGAGGATTATAAAGACGTGATGAATCACGTCCCTACAAAGCAACATTAAGACTGTTTTTTCATCACACCGGTTCGCCCTTCATATTTCGAAGGACATTTTGTTAAGATTTCTGTCGCGTGGAAGTAGTCGCCGGAATATTTCCCCTTCACAACAACACTTGCCGCAAGATCAAAATTGTTTGGCCTGCCGCCATCAAGCACTACCTTGGAAATTTCTCCGCTGTCATCTTTTAAATAAAAGGTGAATTGTATTTTTTCTGTGTTAAAAGAACTCTCGCGGTCTCTCACCCACTCGCCCTTGACCTGAATTTTCTTTTGGATGCGGCGTGCATCGGCAAAATCGCCATACTCGACATTGGAATCAAGAAAATTGATCGTTCCAAGCACAATGCCAACGAGAATGACCAATCCGCCAATAATCATTTTTGTATTCATCCCATTAATCCTTTTTCAATTGCTTCTCGAGTTGTCCGATCTTCTTATCAAGACGGATAAGATACCACACGATGCCAAGCCATGTGAGCAATGTTACGCATAAGACAATATACAGTTGGTTCTGACTTAGGAATTCGTACATAGTTACCTCAATGGTCTTTTATTGAAAGTTGATGTTCCACTCGCGCCGCGCGAATGCGTACATTCAGGAGCCAAATAAATAAGAGACTGAAACCAATAAGACTGACAAAGAACACAAAGCGCATATTCGGAGGCATGTGAAGTTGTGCAACCGGTGTTGAACCGGATGTATCTCCTTTTGCCCCGGGGTGCAATCCGCCGACAATGCGCGGCATAATAAAAATAAAGAATGGTGCAGTAAGTCCGGCGAGGATCGCATAGACAGCCGAAAGACGAGCACGAGCCTCATCCGATCCGAGCGCTGAACGAAGCGCGAAGTATGCTCCGTAGATTAGGAGGAGAATAAAAATCGAAGTTTCTCGCGGGTCCCAGTTCCAGAATGATCCCCAATTGAATTTCGCCCAAATCGAACCTGTTACCGTCGCCAACAAACAAAACATCATTCCAAGTCCTGCGGAGGACACGGATTGAATGTCATAATCTAAATTCTTCGTCCGCAAATATTTGAATCCATAGTACAACGCCACCAGAAATCCAAGAACCGATGTCCACGCTACAGGAACGTGAAAAAAAATGTTACGTGCTTTATCTTCAAGCCCCGGAATAATTGGAAACTCGAAAAGGCTCTGCGGCTCCGGTACCATCGGTATGGCAATGCCGGCAATAATCACAAATGTGACAAGAATAATCGATAAGTATTTGACAGCCTTCATATCACTCCTTCCAGACATAGTCAAATAAAAGATACGATCCGGCGGTCATCACCAGCAGGTATGACACAAGAATTTGAAACTCACCTAATGCCGCTGTAAACAATTCGCCATCCAACGCGCGAGCAGTCGATTTCATGACCGTCATCAACAATGGAATCAGTATAGGAAACGACAGCACAGGGTACAAAGTTCCTTTTGTATTTGCCTTAGCGATGACAGCAGCGATAATAGTAGCGGCAGAGGCGAATCCAAGGCTTCCCAAAAAAACAGTGAACCCAAATATTAGTGGCGATTTGATGACAAATGCCGGGAATACGACCACATAGAGAACCGTAACCGCTGAAGAAAGTATAAGTGTCAGACCACTGTTGAATAACAACTTTCCAAAATATACTACAGAAGGCGAAGCAACAAGCTGGAGAGTCAAGGTCGTTCCCCGTTCTTCTTCACTGACGAATATGCGAGAGAGTCCTGACATCGCTGTGAAGAAAATAACAACCCAGAACATTCCGGAAAGAATTTCCGGACTCAGTTCATCATCGCGAAGAGCGAACAAAATGGTCGCGACTGAAGTAACGACGAACATCAAGAGTGCGTTGAGTGCGTAGCGAGTACGTAATTCCGATCGCACATCTTTCACAACAATCGCCCATGTGCTTACTATGAAATTCATATTGATTTCACAAATGTCCTAAAAATAGAATTTGACAACAACTACCTCTCCGGCATTCCCACGTGAATTTCTTTGGCACACCAACCGGCTTCTTCTTTGTCATTCGTTGCAACAATGAGAACACCTTCTTCTTTTTGTTGTCTCACTATGCGTTGAACGAATTCAATCCCCTCCTCATCAAGGCTGCTTGTCGGCTCGTCGAGAATCAACACATTGGGATTATGTAATAGTGCAAAAGCGTATTTCAACCGCTGCTTCATCCCCGAAGAAAATGTACCAACGAGATCATCCCTGCGCTGCCACAAGTTAACAAGGCTCAGCAGGTCTTTCATCCTACCTTCATTTTGCTGAGTCGTTGCACGAATGCGGGAAAGAAGTTGAAGATTCTCCAGTGCAGTGAACTCGTCATACAAATTCAAATATGGTGACACAAATCCGATAGAATGCTTAAACTTTTCAATGCCGACTTGTTTATCATTCAATGTATAGGTGATAGAGCCCCGTGTTGAACCAATCAAACCAGCAAGTATTTTCGAAAGCGTAGATTTACCAGCGCCATTCTTTCCGGTAATCGCCAGCGATGAGGGTAACGAAAGAGAGAATGATATATCGCGGAAAATTTGGCGGCGATTGAAATCCTTGGCGACATCATGTGCAGTAATAGTAACTCGGTTCATCGAATGACCGCCACTTTCCATCGATACTCACTATTCTTTGTTTTTGCAATAACGAAATAGATGCCTGATGAAAGATTCGATTTTAACTCTGATGACGGTACGACAATAACACGGTTAGGACCTGCAATCGAGACAGGCAAAGGCTTTGAATATGCAAGGTTTAAAGATGAACTATAAAAATACACTTCCGCGGTGCGAGCGGTGACATCCTGGATTGGGAGAAGGAGTTGTTGTGAACCCATAAGCCGGAAGGGATTCGGCGATGCATTAGAACTGACAACAAACCGCGGAGGATTGATCACTGTATCATGACGAACACCTTGCGAGAAGAAAGAGCGCCAGAGAGACGTATCTGCGACAATAACTTTAGCAATCAATCCATAATTTGTAAATTCTTGGTAAGGGGGTAAAGGAACATCGGTAGAAAGCATTACATCGACTCTTCTTGTTGTAAGGTCTCTCTGTTCTGCCGAATCGACCTCCACATTGGCAATCATACTCGTAATGGTGTCAGATGGCAAATCAAATTCATACATAGAAGAGGATAAAGAGTACACATCTCCACCAATGGTGTCAGTCGTGTTTTGGAATGATTTCTGTTGAAGCGGTTGAAACCGAGGATAGTGATTCCCTTCAGGGTAGTATTTCACCGTATCGGCCCGATCTGCTGTAAAATAATTCCAGTAGGTAAACTCACCAAAGGCTGCCTGCAAACTTGAACCTTTACCCACCAGCACAGCATCCAGACTTTCCAGAAATGGCTGTGTCCGCATCGCAGTCCAGACATCTTTCATTATATCTATGCCGTATCTCTTTGCTAAAAAATGTGCCAAGATGCAGCGTTCATATCCTCCATAATAACCAGAGTTGAATGAAAGCCCATCATGAAAACCAACAAAGTAATCAGGAAGATATTGGTAGTAGTCATTGACATCAGTATAGACCACATCTTCCATCCATGTTGAAGTGAGTTCGTATGCATATCTTTCATTATCTCCCCACCATCCATATCCAAATTGAATGGCATGATGAAATTCATGCGCAGCAGTGACTCTTAGGGCTTGGATACCTTTTGTAGTGTACGACGATCCTATAAAATCATTATCAATATCAATATTTGAGCTATAACGCTGAGGTGTCTGCGTCCCACTTATTAAGTCAACCGGATTTGTTCCGCCATAATTACCGTTACCCAAATCACTAATGGAGATATTGTAATACGATTGTCCTGACTCGAATGGCGGCTGGTTGAAACCTAATATTCCAATTTCAACATCCCATACATGGTTGAAAATCGCTCCTACAGAATCGACATACGCCAACGCATCTCCTATTTGAGTGCCTGTTCCATCAAATAACGCCGGTGTATTTGGTCCGGTTGTATCATAAAAAATGTGAAAATGCCCAATTACTTTATCGTATTGCGAAGAATGTTGTCGAATGAGTGTTTGTATTTCCAGACGCTGTATTGCTGTTAAATTCTTCCACTGATCGAGAAGTTGAGCTGCTACCCAGAAACCACATTTATTAGAAAGAATCGAGTCACTTGAGCTTTCCGTCAAAACCGGATGACGTCCCGATCTCAAATCCCGATAGTAGCCGACCAACTCCTCCGGGCTCATCGTGGAGTGTCGCACTTGCTTTTTTGCATGAACATCATTAACGATAATTGAAGATAACAAACTAACACATCCAAGCAATAATATATATTTCCAAAATGATCCATGGAGAAAGCTTCGTGCAAACACACCGTCTCCTAATCGCGACATTGAACTATTCCTTATGCGACTTGGAAAAAAGATTTTTACCATTGATAATCTTCAATATGCCTTTCTTCGAGAGCGTCATTGCCAAATCATTGACGCCATCTGCATCAACATCTGCAATCACATAATGACTGAACCCCGATTCTGTAACCAATACGCGTCCTGCATCAAAATTACATTCGCCTCGATTGCGATACCAAATTATTTGTCCAAGTTTTTGCGATCCGACGACAACATCGGTCAAACCATCTCCATCCACGTCAACTATTTGCACTTCAGACCGATCTGTGACAGAGATGCCGCTGGCGATAATTTTTGGATCATAAAACAATCCGTCTCTTTTTCCTTTGGCAACCATCAGGTAATCCACCGGAGGTCCTGCCTGCAGCAACACATCAAGAACACTACCCGCATCAAAATCAGCAAGCCAAATAAATACTTGCTTGACCTCAGGAAGCGCAAATTCTCTTGAAACGATGCGGCGTTTCATCGAATATGTGGAATCGCCAAATGCGATACCCAATTCCACCATCGAAGTACCGCCAGCGCGGTATGCGTACACGATGTCCGGAAGTCCATCGCTATTTAAATCGGCAACCGAAGCACCCAGCAAATCATCCGGTGGCGAGAGACGAAATGTGCGTTCGATGAATGTTGTCGGACCGAGTTGTTCATAAAAACTGAGAGAGTTTCCTTCAGAGATCGTCGTATTCCAAGTAACAAAATTTGCTTTACCATGGTCATTCAAAGCTGCTTCCATAATTTGCGCATCACCTTCGCAGCCGATGAATGCGTTCGAAACTGAATTATTGACGGAATCGATGATGAAGTATGATATCTGATGCGATTGAGGGAAAGAGAGGACAAACTGCAGCGTCGTATCTGTTGATGAATGAAATGCAATATGACTCGGCTTATCCGTTAACGAATACGAAAACGGCCCAGAAGGAGCGGTGGCTTTCTGTCCAAAATAGAGTGACACAGATTGACTTTTCTTATTAATCAAAGCAATATCAAAAATGCCGTCGCGGTTGAAATCATTTGCGACGATTTCTGTCGGAAAAACACCGGTGGCAATCTGTATGGAGTCTGACATGGAACATGATCGCATCGCATTCCGATACACAATAAATTGTCCACCGCTCCGATCAAAGACAATACAATCTTTCGGATTTCCCGATTGAGGTGATACAATAAAGATATTCTGTGGATCGCTGCCGGAAGCATACTCAACACGTTCAGAAAAAGCATCTCCATCATTATTGAAGACAACTTGCAAAGAGGCGGGATTGACAGAAACAATTATATCATTCAAGCCATTATTGTTGACATCGGCAAGAGCGAAATCGGTGATATGCCCCTCAACCGCAATACGATTCTTCAGTTGAAAATCGCCATAATCGTTCCCTTCCCAGATTTGAAATCCGGATGGATTCGTCATCTTCAGCATCAAATCGAGTGAGTGCCCACGAACGAGCGAAGTTGCGACAAGCTCATCAACATCTCCTTGCACAGGAAACACACTCTGGTCAATGAATCTTCCTTTCCCGACACCATAGAGTACATGGAGTTCGCTTTTCACCCAATCCCACACTATCAGATCAATCAGGTTATCGTTATTCACATGAGCAAAATCAGCAGCACCGATTGCAATATCCGGTGCAATTATGTTCCCCAACATAAAACGTCCTTTGCCATTTCCTATAAGGGGGAGAATGCCGGGAGTATTATGCGCATACAGAAGCACATCGATGTGTCCGTCATTATTATAATCCCCGACCAAGATTTTTTCAGGTTCGAATGGAAGTTTCGTCTTGCTCACAACCTGAAGTGTATCCCGCGACAAGTGAAGCACGAGCCCAATCGTGCGCTCTTGTTTATTCACCAGCAAAAGGTCTGGCAAACCATCATTATTGAAATCTGCCACAAAGAGATCATCAAACTCCATTGCTGTATGTTTCAAACTATAACTCACTGATGACAGGGTAGAATCAAATGTAGCCAGAAGAATTTCATTGTGATGCGCGGACCATGCGGCAAGTGTCGTTATCCTCTGGTCGGATGTTGGAACCAATGTGCTCTTCTCGAATTTTGCAGGCAGCGGGAATGTCCGCACTTCACCGAATGCAGATTCATGTGTCTGAGCAGAGGCTGTGCGAATGGCAAGCCAGAAAATAAACGACGTGGAACTGAATATAATCGAGTAGCGCTGTCGCCGAGAGTGCATACAGTACTCAGACGTGTTGTGTTTCCACGGAATAATAATGAACCTCACGATCGGTGCGACAACCTCGACTGCCTGCGCCGCGCTGCATCACGGTAACGCCGTTTTTCAGCACTCGTTACTGGCTTTACGGGATGAGCCGGGACAGGCCTACCTTCGTTGTCGATTGCTACAAATGTAAGATATGCAGTGTTCGTATGCTGCCGTTCGCCGGTCAATGGATTTTCTTTTGTCACACGCACTCCCACTTCGAGTGATGTGCGAAAGACCCTGTTCACCGATGCCTGCAATATCACTACTTCGCCCTGCTTCACCGGATGATGGAAGTGCAGTCCATCCACAGATGCCGTTACACACACTCGGTTCGTGTGCCTCGATGCGGCAATAGCGGCAGCGATATCCATCCAATGCATCAATCGTCCGCCGAGAAGGTTTCCCAGGCGATTTGTATCATTCGGGATGACCAATTCTGTCATCTCCACTTGCGATGCCTTGACCGGTTTCCTGCTCAGTTGCTGCATTTTAACTTCCCGATTGGGGTAATTGCTTGCTTGTATCTTTGATCGGTTCAGGCTTTTTTTGTTTCTGCGCTTTTTCTTCGATTATTTTTGTTTCGATATCTGCACACAATCGATCGGCATCTGATTTCATGGTACTGGTCGGATATTTTGCACGGAACTTATCCACTGCTTCTTTGGCATCAGCATACTTCTTCCTATTCGTTAACGCTTCGGCTTTCTTGAGCAGGGCCGGTTCGGCATATTGCGTGTCGTGATACTTTTCCAGAACAAGATCGAAATAGTACGTTGCCGCTTTGTAATATTCCAAGTGCATGTACGTCATGCCGCTCTCATAATCCTTTTTTGCCAGCTTCGTGTTTAACTCGACGATTCTCTTCTCTGCCAACGGTGCCAATGTATCTGCGGGATGATATTCCAGAAATGCCTGGTATTCATCAATCGCTTTCCGGGAATAATTCTGATCTAAACGCGATTGGGGCGAGAGTTCAAAGAAGCATGTCGCACGCCTGAAACGTGAGCGAGAAACAAATATGCTGGAAGGCATATCACGGATGAGAATATCATACTCAAAAGCCGCAAGAATATATTCCCCACGCAAGTACCGGCTCTCCGCCATAAAGAACTGTGCCGAATCCGCCACCTTGCTCCCTAGATATTGGAGCGACACCACTTTGAATTCTTCGATGGCTGCCAGATAATCTTCATCCTTAAATGCTTTCATGCCAAGTTCATACCGCTCTTCAGCGCTCAATTGTTTCGTTGCATCATCAGAAGAACCGCACCCTGAAGACAAAACTGAGAAAAGAAAGAGTAAAAAGAATATATTGAAACTAGTGAGATGTTGATGCAAGTGACGGTTCGACAAAGTAACCTCGCTTTGTGTGAATAATAGTGATTGTTGATAATGTTTGAATTCGATCCATCAATTTCTGTATATCATCTGTATTCAAGTCGGTCGTGGGTTGATATCCGGGACGAAATGGAATTAATTCTATAGACGATATTTTTTTTTGTTCGTTCCTCTTTTCAAATCCGACCAGTGCCGCAAACGAGCGCTGCGTCCAGAACCGCTGTGGCTGATTGAATACAGCATTGCCCAGTGAGTGAAATATCAAGCAGCCGTGATACATTTCGATCCCCTGCGGCACATGCGGGTGATGCCCTAACACGACATTAGCGCCAAAATCAGCGAGAAGCTTCATTTCCCTCTCGGCCGATTTTCCTGAAACATCTTTATACTCATCACCACCATGGTAACTTGCAAGAACGAAGTCCACGCTATCCTTCAGGGTGCCAATTTCGCGCTGTGCTCGTGCAGAATCAAAAACGGAAATCAATCCACTCTTGGTACCGCGAACCATGTTTACAGTTTGCGGTTATGCAATAATGCCTATTCTGATTTTGTTGCGTTCGATAATGACAGGCGTAAACTCTGCCCCAGAATCAGTAACTGTTCCACTGAAATTGATGCTGCCTTGGTTCAGAAACTTGATCGTCTCCCGAAGTCCCTTGAAACCATAATCAAATGCGTGATTGTTTGCGGTTGAGACAACCGTCACTCCGGCACGCCGTAAGCTCGTTGTTGCACCCGGAGGTGCACAAAAAATGACATTTGATTTCAGACTTTGTGTCTCGCCATTTTGGTCAGTCACCGGACATTCGAGATTTGCGAAAACTATTTCGCCTCGCTTCAACACGTCGCCAAATTTTTCAAAGGGATAATCCACGTTGCCTTTGAGAATCTCCTGCCCTACTGTGCGTCCAAGATTTACATCGCCCAAAGCAAGCAGTGAGACGGATGTAAGAGAATCGGAACTCTGCGCATGCACCTGAGGAATGTACAGCAGAATTATTACAAGAGCATACATCACAGATATTGATTTCAACTTCGCACCGTAAACAATAAAATGACAATGAGAACAGCGCCGCTAATAATAATTAAGGGTGTTAACAATCGTTGTATCACACTTTCCTCTTCATTCGCTGAGAACACCGAAAGCTGAAGAGATGGAAATACTTGCGCTGTATCTTTTACTTCACGGTGAAAAGTTCCAAGCAAGCGAACTTCACGTTCCGTCCCCAAGACTGTCCGCACTTCTAGTGCTATACTGATATTCCGTTCTGAATATTTTTCATCCACTGCTCGCATTTTGATATCCGTACTAAGCAGAAACACGTGAAGTGTTTGATCCGATGTCTTTCCTGTACTTAACATCGATGTGTAACTCCGTTTCTGAAGCGTCTCAACGAATGCGTTCTCCGCTAACGATCGCGGTCCTTCACCTTCCACCCAAAGAGCGACTCGAACTTTGGGATCGAGTTTCGCTTGATCGAAAACTTCATCGGCAATACTTTGCAATTGCAGCCGAATCACCGATGCGCTGGTTACTCCGATGGAATCACTAGCACGAGCTACCGAAAGCACTCCGAAGAAGAGAGCTGTCAGCAACGCAAACCATATCGGTCTCAAGCGGTGTATCACATGGATACCTTCAGCGAATCCCGCCCATTGCAATTTGCTCGAGGCGTGCAATGCGTTCTTCTGTAGGCGGATGCGTAGAGAACAATTTCGTTATTCCTCCGCCGAATAATGGGTTCACGATAAACATATGCGCTGTTGACGTCCCAGCATTCGTCATTGGGATTTGTTCAACACCACGTTCAAGTTTTCGTAATGCATTCGCTAGACTCAAAGGCCGCTGGCTAATCTGTGCCCCGCCTTCGTCTGCCGCAAATTCTCGCGAACGGGAGACAGCAAACTGGATCAACATTGCCGCGATTGGAGCCAGAATGATAAGAAGAATCTGACCAAACGGATTGGAATTTTCGCGGTTGCGACTTCCGCCGCCGAATATCGAAGCGTACATCGCCATCCGCGCAACAAATGTAATTGTCCCCGCCATCGAAGCAACCAGTGTAGCGATAAGAATGTCCCTGTGTTTAACGTGTGCCAGTTCGTGCGCGATAACGCCCTCTAATTCGTCATCCGAAAGTAAGTGAAGAATTCCTTCAGTTGCCGCAACAACAGCATGCTCCGGATTTCGTCCGGTTGCGAACGCGTTCGGCGAATCGCCGGGAATGATATACACTTTCGGCATCGGTAATTGTGCCTGTGCTGCAAGCCTGCGTACAATACTGAATAATTTCGGTGCATCCGCCTCTGTTACTTCTTTTGCACGATATGTCATCAATACAATCTTGCTGGAGAACCAGTACATTCCGAAATTCATAAGCAGTGAGAATATGAATGCCATCCATAGACCTTGTTCTCCGCCCATCCAATCTCCAATAAAGAGTAAAATACCCATCATCAGAGCCATTAGCAGAATCGTTTTTAGTGAATTTGTCATTGTTTTTCTTGTCCTTTCAAAGCAACTTTATATTTCTAGAACATTTGAATTTACGAAAAAGTGCACGGAGTATCAATATAAGACTCATTTGATTAGTTCGCCGATTACCTTCAAGACAATAGGAATTCAACTCTGCTATTAACCTTTTCAAGGTTGCGTGAGCATGAACCGAGAGAACCTTGACGAGGTTCCACTTTTGGGCATGCCGTAAAATGGGATGAGCAAGCCCATGTTATGGTTCCTATCCCTTCTTCCTGAAGCGAAAAACGTGATATGCCATCGTGTAAATTACAACCCTTGGATAAGTGTAGCTGTTAGGATATAATCTTACAAAATTATATATTAACAACTAAGGAATCAGAAGGGGTTCTGTCTGGGAGCTGCCGGTCAAAAAATAAATAAGATTAAATTACTCAAATGTGGAGGTGAAGAATGAAAAAATATTATTGTTTTTTTATCGCATTTATTTTTACAACCGCATTTCCTCACCATACTGCATCCGCCCAGTGGATTCAAACGAACGGGCCGTACGGAGGCTTGGTTCTGTCCTTCGCTTCAGACGGCACAAATATATTTGCAGGAACAAATAGTGGCGGTGTATATCTCTCTACTAACAACGGCCAGAGTTGGTCAGCAGCTAATTCGGGATTACCTATAGGCGAACTTGCTTCTATTGCAATTAACGGATCGATGATTTTTGGTGCGTCATATAATAACGGCGTATATCTTTCGACAAATAACGGAACAAGTTGGTCAGCGGTCAATTCCGGACTTGCTAATAGAAATGTATTGTGCGTTGCCGCAAAGGATAGTCTCATTCTTGCCGGGACTGATAATGGAATATTCCTTTCCCATGACAATGGTTCGAATTGGATTCCAACAGGCGGTCTATTGCCAAGTACAAATGCTGTTAGTAAGCTTGCTTTTGGCGGAGGTAAAATTTTTGCAGGTATGCAAGGATCTGGAGATGGGTTCTGCAGTACTGATACTGGTAAAAGTTGGACAAAATTAAATCTCGGAAGTCATGGGGTTATCAATTGTATAGTTGTCCACGAACCAAATGTTTATATTGGGACCAATTCAGGAGTATTTGTATCCACCGACACCGGTGCAACGTGGACGCTTGGGATATTTGAAAGTGTTTATTCTCTCGCAACCAACGACTCAGTGATTATTGCAACAGCTGGAATGAGCATCTATAAATCGACTAACAACGGGTATTCGTGGATGCGAAACAATTCGATGGTGTTCGGGGGAGGGTGTTCTGCACTCAGTAGCGGATCGAGCTTTTTTATCGGTACTGTGAATAGTATCTTTCGCTCTGATGATAATGGCGAGAACTGGACTCTTGCCAATACAGGGTTGTGCGCTATGAAAATTACATGTGTCGCTACGAGCAATGGAAAACTTTTTGCTGGTGGTTGGGGAGGCGGCATATACACTTCCTCCGATAATGGAGAATCCTGGACGCATGATTACTTATCGTTAGAGTGGGCAGCTAATATATCAACACTCGCTGCAAGTCCCACAATCGCTGGAACTAATTATCCTAATATTTATGCAGGATCATTAGGATACGGTGTATTTATGTCCAGTGACAACGGTCAAAACTGGTCCGAGATGGATAATGGATTGAACAAATATGTATACGCACTCAGCGCGCGTCCCACGACGGACAGCTTTATTCTATTTGCCGGTACTTCATTTGGTGTGTTTGTGTCGGTCGACAGTGGCAAAAGTTGGACTGCCGATGGATTGAAAGACACGATTGTTTTGAGTCTTGCAGTAAACGATAGTTGCCTTTTTGCAGGGACATCACAGGTATCATTTGCAGGTACATCACCGGCATACAGTAATCCCGGTGGAGTATTTTCCTCAACGAATTCAGGAGCAAGTTGGAATCCCTCTGGATTATCAAATCACGAAATATATTCTCTTACATTCACTAACGGTAATCTTATAGCAGAGACGCCCGAAGAAGGTTTCTTTGTTTCGACTGATGGAGGTCAGAGCTGGGCACCTCTAAATGCAATTTCACAAAATATTCAAAATGCCAAAATAAATTGTATAGCTGCAGTAAATAATAATATTTTCGCGGGAACCGAGGGAAAAAGTGTATGGCGGTGTCCGATTTCGGATATGATTACTGGCGTGAAAGTTAACGGTAAAACATTTCCTACNNAATTATCCCAATCCATTTAATCCCACGACAACAATAGAGTTTGAACTCCCCAAGAATGCGATGGTCGTGCTGAAGGTGTATGACCTTCTTGGCAGGGAAGTGCAGACTTTGGTTGACGAAAAGATAGAGGCAGGTTTTCACACTGTTAAATTCGATGCTTCAAGGCTTGCGAGTGGTATATACTTCACAAGGATGTTGGTACAGCCGCAAAACGGCAGCAATTCGTTTGTACAAGTGAGGAAGATGTTGATGCTGAAGTGACATTCCGATGTT
The DNA here is from genome assembly GCA_003142575.1 of Ignavibacteriota bacterium. GTDB lineage: Bacteria > Bacteroidota > Ignavibacteria > UBA10030 > UBA10030 > Fen-1298. Next base: position 42,478 of record PLMS01000065.1, on the reverse strand, counting down.
GTTTATCGGAATCGACCCAATACATCTTTAGTCGGATTAGAATACGAATAATGAATAATCCATCGCCGGCAGGAATATCATTTTCGTTTCAATTGACGGCGGATCGTTTCGAGGACTATTTCCGGACGTTCATCAAGGAAGTGGCGAGAGAATCGTCTGGCTCGCTGCACTTCGTTGGAATCAAGTTCGGCGAAAATTAATCCTTCGTCTTGAAGCTTTGCCGTAGATATCATTTCCCCGCTGGGGGATGTAATGTTGGATCCGCCCCAGAAGTTTATACCATCCTCAAATCCCACTCGATTGCTGAAAAGAATGTACACATTGAGCAGGCGAGCATAGGTACGATGATGTTCATAGTTCACAACTTGATTATCAAGTTGGGTTCCTTCACCGGAGAGTCGAGTTGGACTCGCTGTAAGGCATAGAATAAATTCCGCACCATCGAGTGCCAGCAAGTACGGAAGGGATATATGCCAGAGATCTTCGCAGATGAGCATTCCGAAACGGCCTAACTTTGAATCGAACGCAGCGACATTCTTTCCATTCCCGAAGTAGCGTCCCTCTTCAAACATTCCATATGTCGGAGGATAAATTTTCCGATGAATGTGTTTGATCTCACCATCTTCTAAGAACATCGCACTGTTATAAATTCCATGATTCGAACCGCTTTCTACAAATCCAACAATGATAGAAATTTCACGGCTCTTTTGCAGCAAAGGAGCGATAGTTTTATTTCGATGAGGATTGATCGCGACATCCCATGCCAAGTCGCGTAATGTATAGCCTGTGATACTGAGTTCAGGAAAAAGAATAAGCTGCGCCCCCTCGGCAATAGCGCGGTCGATGAATTCGAGATGATGTGCGAGGTTCTTGTCAACTGCTCCGACACGGCAATCTATCTGCGCTATTGCAGCTTTGAACTTCATCGCTGTTGGAGGAATGATGAACGAACCCGAAACACATTACTGCACATGCACATCATTCGGAAGCTCGTTTGTGTCGTTCGCTTTCCGCGGGAAGAATCGAGAAAGTACTCTGCCGACTGCCTGAACACCATGGATCAGTCCCTGATGGAAATTTTTCTTTGAGAAGTGAGAAGACATTTCTTCAGCAATTTTGGTCCATGTAGTTTCTTCAACCTTGGTGTGAATGCCTTCATCAGCAAGGATAAAAAACTTCCTTTCGATCATCAAGAGAAAGATCAAAATGCCCGTGTGATCCTTGGTCTTAGTCATCCCAAGGTCATGAAACTCCCGCCGCGCCATCTCTTCGATGCTCAGCTTTCTCTCCCGCCAGCGACGTTTCTGGCGAATGCTGACGCGAATTTCTCCGGCAGTTGTCTTTTCCGCTTCACTGATCGCTGCTGCAATAGCGGCAAGGTCTTCTTTCGTGAATAGTTTCTTTACGAGGTTTTTCATGCGGCATACTCCGCTACGATAAGTCTATCATCTTGATGTCTCTGATGTACTTCACTGTCTTGTCTTCTTTGAGATTTCGAAGTTTCTCCAACTTAACCTGCATCCGCGCAACATTATCCTTAATCAGATTGAGGTACTTTGCGGCTTTCTCCGGTACCTCTTTTTGTTCAATCGATGCGACAATCTTGTTCATTTCTTCCAGCGGTTCGCTAATCTTTTGTGAAATATTCACGACAATTTCCTGCATCGCTTCTAAACGCTTCTTCTTGATTTCCAATTCCGTCAGCTCCTGCCTGAGTCGCCCTTTTTCGACAATCCGAAGAAGTGATTGAGGAAAAACACGGCTTGCGATATCTTTCTTGAGCAGGTAATCCTTCACACCCATCCGCATCACTTCAACGGCAAGATTCACATCCTCGCTTGTTGTAAGAAACACACTTGGAATATCATACTTCAATTCCTTCAGTTTACGAGTGAATTCTACATTGCTCATTCCCGGCAGAGTATCTTCCGTGACAATGACATCCACCACCGGCTGTTGAGCAAGATACTCCAGAGCTTTTTCACCGCTTTGCTGCCACACAACTTCGAATCGAGTACCCTCAAACTTTGCGAGGTAACCACGTATTACATCCGCATCGCTCTCAAGTTCATTGACATACAGTACTCGAATTGGTTTAGTATTCATCGTTATTCGCTTTTTAACATTGAATGAATTACCAACTGCCGGAAGCACCACCTCCACCGGACATTCCACCACCGCCGCTAAATCCACCGCCACCAAAACCGCCGCCGCCCCCAAATCCTCCGAATGATCCGCCTCCATAGCCCCAGCCGGAATAATAGCGATGCCCACCTGAACCAATGACAGAACGCCGTCGTGATGCCATCATGGGTAAGAGGACAAATATTCCGAACACAATTACGAGAAATACTAATCCAACTGTTACTTGCGATGCTTTATTTCCCTTGTTATCTGCCTGATACTCACCTGTTGTGGCACGAATTATCGCATTCACACCAGTTATAATACCGCCAAAATAATTATTTGCTTTGAAGTGAGGAAGAATTTCCTGCCGAATGATTTGCGAACATACAGCGTCTGTTAAGACACCTTCCAATCCGTAGCCAACTTCGATTCTTACCATAGAATCTTGTTTGGCGATCACGAGTAAAACACCGTTGTTTTTCTTTGCCTGACCGATCTTATTTAATGCGAAGGTTTTATTTGCATATTCCTCTATGCTTTCTCCTTCAAGAGAATTAACCATAAGAACAACAATTTGTGTTGAAGTAGTGTCCTCATAGCTCTTCAGTTCACTATCTACTTTCTGCCACTCCTGATAACCCAGCGTATTTGTAAAATCGCTCACTCGCTGATTAAGTTTTGGAAAATTCGTCTGAGGTACAGCATATGTGATGCATGCTAAAACCGCAAACACGAGAATAACCCAGCGTAGGTTTTTCATAATTGCTCTCAGAATTTAACTTGTGGTGCTTTATCAGAGCCCTCGACAGATTGGAAATATTGCGCTTCACGGAATCCGCCGAAGTTCGCAATAATCTTTGTCGGGAAACTTTTGATCATACTATTGAAATCTTGTACTATTTCATTAAACCGGCGGCGCTCGACAGCAATGCGATTCTCAGTACCTTCTAATTGTGATTGAAGCTCAAGAAAATTTTGATTGGATTTCAATTCAGGGTATTTTTCCACAACAACCATTAATCGTGACAATGCCGAGCTTAATCCATCCTGTGCTTTTTGAAAATTTTGGAATGCTTGTGGATTATTCAGTACTTCGGGAGTCACTTTCATTTGTCCAACGCTCGCGCGCGCTTCGGTAACACCAATGAGCACTTCTTTTTCCTGCTTCGCAAAACCCTTCACTGTCTCGACGAGGTTTGGTATCAAATCGTAGCGACGCTGGTATTGGTTCTCCACTTGACTCCACGCACTCTTCACGCCTTCATTTTTAGCAACAATATTATTATAGACACCGACTCCCCATCCGACCGTTAGAAGAAGAACCAAGAGCAATCCGCCAATAATCGAAAGTGTAATAATCAATCCCTTACTCATACTGTACTCCTAAAGATGTAAAAGAAATCGTTTCAGAAAATACTTGTGATCGTTCCTTCAAACACTGTAACACTCGATACGCTGCGCTGCTATCTGCCGGTGCCGGCTGCCAGTTGCGAACAGAAACTGGAACTGCTTGAACTTCCATAGTATCTTTCGCAAACCGAACCTTCAACACCGCTGTTTCACTATTCGCGCTTCTTGAATTCCCGCCAAACACAAAATTGCCTAAAGAGTATGCAATGATTTTTCCACGATATCGCTCAATTCCCTGCAATACATGCGGATGATGTCCCACGATCAAATCGGCACCGCCTTCGATCATTCGGTGCGCAAGAATAATCTGATTACTGTCCGGTCTTGTTTCCAATTCTTCGCCCCAATGAATATTGATGACGATAAAATCGACACGCGGCCTCAGTCTTTTGATATCCTCAAGAATAAGCCATTGGCTTCGCGATGTCGTACCAGGTTGCGATCTTGAAGCGATGAATGTTCCCTCGCCGCCATATCCCAGGAAACCGATTCGAATACCATTGACATGGAGAACAACCGGCTTTCGTGCTTCTGAAAGATTTCGCCCGATGCCCGTATGCCGTATCCCTGCCGAATCCAACTGCTGGATTGTTTCCAGAATTCCCTCTGCACCAAAATCTGCTGTATGATTGTTGGCGCAGTTGACAATCGAAATTCCTGCGCTGCATAACTGAGAAAGATATTCCGGCTTCATTTTGAAGACAAACTCTTTCTCCATACTGTCTACAGATTGCGTTACAGCATTTTCCAGATTGACCATCATCAAATCGTATGTTCCGATGTGTTTCCAATGTGCAAAGACATTGATAGGTCGGTATTGCGCAGCATATTCGAAATTGGCCGCGAAATTGAGATCACCTGCAAAGACAACTGTCGCACTGCTATCCGCTTGGTGCTGTGACCAAAGGAATCCTGGAAGAAGACAAAGAACAAATGCTCGTAGAAATAAATTCATAAGTACCAATATTGAGCTTCAATCTGATGGTATGGTACCAAAACTTCATACCAAAAACAACTCTTCCATAATCCAAAATAAAAAGGTAAAAGTACATCCCGCTGGGAGACTGCACCAATACCTACCTATATACGTTCCCTGCATCAACATGATTTTGTATTTCCTCTTGTGTATTTGACAAATATTTGATTTCACATAACATCTACACGTTATATAGAGAACAAAGAGGATATCATGATCGATGCAAAGCATTCAAACAACGATTCCTTTGCATATCCAATGACTTGTGAGTACTTTATGACGGACAATAGGACAGGAACAGTATTATGCGGATCTATCTTCGGTCGAAAATCCATAAAGCTACTATTACCGAAGCAAACCTTCATTATGTTGGCTCTATTACAATCGATGAATGCCTGATGAAACTTGCCGGACTTGCTGAGTATGAAAAAGTCCTTATTGTCGACAACACGAATGGTAACCGGCTCGAAACCTATGTCATAAAAGGGAAAAAGAATTCTGGTAGTATTGGGATCAATGGAGCTGCTGCGCATCTTGTACACAAAGGCGATGAAGTTATTATAATGTCGTTTCAGATCTCTGATCGACCCAAGAAACCCATCAACATCCTCGTCGACAAAAATAATCACTTTGTAAAACATCTGATTGAAAAGTCTGGAGTGGACGAGTGCTGAGAGTTATCAGATGTCGGTGGTCAGCGGTCAGTGATTGATATTTCGCGGTCTCTCTATCCCCTTCACAGGCAATAGCGATCCTTCTTAAAACAGTCGAGTTTCACTCCTTATAATGTTTTATGCTTGCGCGCTGGAGCGCTTTAGCACGCAGGCGTGAAATGTTGCCACGATTCTCTCTCGATTACCGTGACCCGCATATCAACTATTCATGACTTTGAGGAATTCTTTGTTCGTCTTGGTACCCCTCATTTTATCAAGCAGGAGTTCCATTGCTTCGCTGGGTTCCAAATCGCTCATAAACTTGCGAAGAATCCACACGCGATTCAAATCGTCCGGTTCAAACAGCATTTCTTCTTTGCGTGTTCCGGAGCGATTCACGTTGATTGCCGGGAAAATACGCTTATCGCTCAAGCCGCGATCGAGCACAATTTCCATATTCCCGGTACCTTTAAACTCTTCAAAGATCACTTCATCCATTCGACTGCCGGTTTCTACCAATGCCGTTGCAATGATTGTAAGACTTCCGCCCTCTTCAATATTTCGGGCAGCACCAAAGAATCGTTTTGGCCGATGCAATGCGTTCGCATCGACACCGCCGGAGAGGATCTTTCCGCTATGCGGGACAACGGTGTTATGTGCCCGGGCAAGACGTGTGATACTATCAAGAAGAATGATAACGTCTTTCTTTGATTCAACCAATCTTTTCGCTTTTTCCAGCACCATATCAGAAACTTGAACGTGACGCTCAGGCGGTTCATCAAATGTGGAACTGACAACTTCAGCACTTACCGAACGTTCCATATCCGTCACTTCTTCAGGGCGCTCGTCAATGAGCAGCACAATCAACTTCGCTTCCGGATGATTTCTGGTAATACTATTTGCAATTTTTTGTAAAAGGATGGTTTTTCCAGCTTTAGGCGGTGAAACGATCATACCACGCTGGCCTTTTCCAACCGGTGCAAGAAGGTCGAGAATACGCATTGCATATTCACCGGGAATGGTTTCCAGCTTGATCCGTTCTGATGGATACATCGGCGTAAGATTCTCAAACAGGACACGTTCACGGATCAAATCCGGATGGTCATCGTTCACTGCCTCTACACGCAAGAGCGCAAAAAACCGTTCGCCTTCTTTCGGAGGGCGGACCTGACCGTTCACGGTATCGCCCGTACGCAATCCGAATTTTTTGATCTGCGACGGCGACACATAGATATCGTCCGGCGACGGCAGGTAACTGTAATCGACCGACCGAAGAAATCCGTACCCGTCGGGGAGAACCTCAAGCACACCTTTACTGAATCCCAGACCGTCTTTCTGGGTTTGTGCTTCGAGAATTTTAAAAATGAGATCTTGCTTACGAAGATCGCTATAGGCTGTGATGTTGAGTTCTTTGGCAATCGCGTTTAACTCGGCGATTTTTTTGGACTTTAATTCAGTGATATCCATTGGCATGGAAAATATACCTATAATTGTGAGAGATGGGGATTGAAAATTTTAAAAACATCGTCAAATGTCAGACAATTTTCTTTGATAAATAATTAGAATGGCTCGAAACAATTTTTTTTTTGAAGTAACCCTGGTCGGATGAACCGGAAAACAAACTTTTCTCTGATCTTCCTTTTTTAGTATACACGATTATTGATTGATTGTCAAGTATTTTTCTTTTCTGAGAAAAGCAAGTGCCTCGCCCACAACAAAATGCGAACCGGTAATGAGTATCGGGACACCATCGTGTTTTCGAAGAACCTCCGCAATACCACTCTTGACGTCAGTAAATTCTGTTACGGGTACTTCCAATCGACGAAACTCCTTTGCTAACTCTGCTGCACGACGAGATCGATCTGTACTTGCTTCCACAACAAAGACAACCTTTGTAACTTTTTGAAGCATTTTCACAATCTGCTTATAGTCTTTATCCTGCATGAGACCAAACACAATGTAAACTCTCCCGAGACATAATTGCCGGAGTGAATCACAAAGCGTACGGACAGCATCCGGATTATGTGCAACATCGGCAAGGATGAGAGGATGTTGCTGAACAATCGATAATCGAGCTTGAAGTCCGGAATATTTTTGGATATTTCCTAATCCTTTCCGAATAGATTGTTCGCTCATTTTGAAATTGTTTTGCTGGATCACTGTTTCGATAGTATTCAGCGCAAGAGATGTATTTATCGCTTGATGCTCACCGGCCAGCGACACATGCACATTCTTCATTTTTCTTCCTGACACGAGAAAATCCGACACAATTCCTTGAAGAGAAAAATGCTTTACACGAATTCCTCCGGGATGAATTCGAATCAATTGTGATTTTCTTTGATCGCAGATATTTCGCAAAACTTGAACTGCCCTCTGCGATTTTGTTCCAGTCACGCAGGGAATTCCTTTCTTAATAATGCCTCCTTTCTCGAAAGCAATATCTGTTATACTCGTACCAAGAATCTGAGTATGTTCCAATCCAATCGTGGTAATAACGGAAACAAGCGGCCGAAGAACATTAGTCGCATCCAACCTCCCTCCCAAACCGGTTTCAACAATTGCAATGTCCACTTTGGACTCTGCAAAATGCTTGAATGCTACCGCTGTTACTGCTTCGAAAAAAGTGCAGGCATTTCTTTCAACTTCCGGGCGAAGGATCGATACAAGTCGTGCTACTGTGCGCGAGGGAATCGGCTTGCCGTTGATTCTGATCCGTTCATTGAAGCTTATGAGATGTGGAGAAGTGTACAAACCTGTTTTATAACCGGCGGCTGTAAAGACTGCCGCAATTATCGAAGCGGTAGAACCTTTGCCATTCGTACCAGCGATGTGGATGGAAGGAAATTTCTTTTCCGGATAATCGAGAGAACGGAGCAGCGCCCTGATTCCTTGTAATCCGAATTTCATTCCGAACTTCTGGAGATTGTAGAGAAACTTGATAGATTCAGTGTATGTCAACGTAGTATCAAAGATGGAAAGAGAAAAGCGATTTTCAAAAAATGTCACAACCAGGATTGAAGAACCGAGAACTTCAGGTCTGCATCCAAGGCACCGACAAGCGTACCCATATCTGAAATTCCATGCTCACGGGCATAGGTTGCCAGACCATCGGCGATCTTTACCGAAATTGCAGGATCGACAAAGTTCATCGTACCAACTTGCACTGCTGTTGCTCCTGCCAACAAGAACTCAATTGCATCTTCAGCGCTGGCAATTCCGCCAATCCCAAAGATCGGGATTTTCACTGACTTGGCAACTTCATACACTTTTGCCAATGCAACGGGTTTGATGGCCGGACCAGAGAGGCCGCCAGTGACCGTAGAAAGTTTTGGCTTTCGTGTCTTGATGTCTATAGCCATTCCGATAAGCGTGTTGATCACAGAAACCGCATCGGCGCCTTCTGCTTCAACAGCGCGGGCAAATTCAGAAATGTGTGTTACATTCGGCGTCAATTTTATGATGAGTGCTTTGTGCGTCAGCTTGCGAAGACTCGCCGTGATTTTTCCTGTCATCGAACAATCAGTACCGAAATTCAGTCCGCCCTCCTTCACGTTCGGACACGAGACATTGATCTCATACGCAGCAATTCCCTCTTGCTCTTCCAGTAATCCGAGAATATCGCAGTATTCTTGGAGAGAACTTGCAGCAATATTCGCTATGATCCTCGTATCAAGTGCACGAAGGTATGGTAGTTTTTGTTCAATAAACGTATGAACACCGATATTGGCAAGTCCGATGGAATTCAGCATACCACTGGCTGTTTCGACAATACGCTGCGGTGGATTACCGGCACGCGGTTTCCACGAAAGCGATTTTGTAAAAATGCCTCCGAGCCGACTCACATCTACCAATGTGCGAACCTCATCTCCATATCCAAATGTACCCGAAGCAACAAAAACACGGTTTTTGAATTCAACTCCGCGAAGAGTAAACGATGTTTTTACTTTATTTTTTATCGGTGCGGCCATTACAGAATTATATCCGTTGTAAGAAATATCGGTCCGTCTTTACACACAAGGGCGTACTTCGCTCCGTCGCCGGTGCGTTCCACCGGACATCCTTGACAAAGTCCGACTCCACATGCCATATGTCCCTCTAACGATACTTCGCAACAGATGTTTTTACGTTTTGCGAGTTCCGTGAGAGCTTTGAGCATAACAGTCGGACCGCAGGCAAATATTTTTGCTTTTCCGAGATCTGTCCGATCAAGAAATGGTTCGAACAGCTGCACAACATTTCCATGAAATCCCTTACTGCTATCGTCCGTCGCTATGTGAATATTTTGCAGATATGAAGTAAGAATTTGTCCGGCATTTCTATATCCGACAAATGTCTCAATACGTTTGCCCCGCTTGAGCAAATCTGCTGTAAGAAATGGAAATGGTGCCACGCCGATTCCACCGGCAACAATAAGCGCTGTGCCATAGTCGGCATCGACATGGAAAGACTGACCGAGTGGGCCCAAAACATCGATCGTTTCGCCAGGCCGCTTTCGGGAAAGAAGGATTGTACCCGTTCCAATAGCATGAAAGAGCAATTCAACGATATTATCGTCAACACGCGCAATACTGAATGGCCTGCGCAATAACGGGCCCTCGCCGGTTTCAGCCGCAAGCACATTGACGAATTGACCCGGTTGTGCTGAAGCAGAAATTTCGGAAGAAGTGAATCGAAGGAGAAATGTCTTTGCAGCAACTTCATCGCAAGATTGTACCTTACACAATTGTTGCACCATTCCGCTCATTATTGTTTCTCTGCTCTCAATAGATTCTTTCGTGCAACGATGAACATTCCTCTTCGTTCACTTTTCATTTTTTCCTTTCGCAGCTATCGATTCTTATTCGATTATTTTCTTCCCGGAGACCACCGAATCTTTCCTGGCACCCGCCGGACTTGGAGCTTTCTGGTTCACCGGACTGGAATTTATCTCGGATGTATCTATCTTTGTTGCCTTCATCTTGGATGTGTCTATTTTCACAGTGTTAGATTTGGATGTATCTATCTTTTCAATCTTTGATGTATCTATTTTTCTTTTGTTGATTTTTACCGTGTCTATCTTCACAGCATTTATCTTTGTTGAATCTATCGCTGCCCTATGAATCTTAGATGTATCCGTCTTTACACCATTGATCTTTGCTGTATCTCGTTTCACGTTATCAGATTGCACAATACTTGTTGATCGGTTCGCCGCTGCGATTGCGTACTTCGTGCCGTCATAGTTCTTCACAACATATTTATACTGCACAAGAGCACTTTCCGGCTGTTCGAGATGGTTCTCAAAAATCCACCCAATCGCATATTCACTTTTAGCAGCTAATGGCGATTTGGGGTATGATTGTGCAATGTTGCGAAACGCTTTAATCGCATTGTTGTACTGTTTTGTCTCAATCTGTTTCTCAGCCTGCTCATAATAAATCGCTGCGCTATCTGTTTTCTTTACAGAACTTTCTTTTCCAAGAAATCGCCGTGCTTCTTCTGCATAGATGGATTCCGGAAAATCATGATCTAGACGTGTGTAGTATTCTTCAGGCGTATGATATTTTTTCCCCGTATTCATCCTGGAAAGTTCTGCAAGAATGTAAAGAATACGCGGGCTTCGGATAGGAGAATAGTCCAAAGCAAGAGATTTATCATACCAGTAGAAAGCAGAGTCCGGCACTATTACTTCTGAATAGAAGATATCTCCCAAGTCTTGTGCAGCAATAGATTTGAGCACATGAAGCGAATCTGCAAGTTGAGAAGAAACCAGAAATATTTTTTGTTGTATTGAATCTGCGATAGATTTAAGCGCAGTCAGTGAATCAACTCCAATATGCGAGCGTAGCGATGAATCTTGTGCAATTGTACGTTGTGTTGAATACAATAAAACACGAAGCATCTTCAAAGAATCAACACGAGTGTTTGTTTGTCGAGAAGCGACCGATTTAATTTTGGGCTTTGTGCTATCGGACACCGATCGAAGCGAATCGGCAATCTGTGGATTTAATTGAGAAAAAACCTGTGTGCCCTTATTCTTTGTAGTATCAGAGAGTATCGTAGTAAGCGTATCTGAAATTGTCTTTTGCGTTGTATCGGTAAGAACGAACAAGAGACTATCCGCCATTTGCAATTTCTTTCGAGCACCAAAATATCTTTTAAGAGCCGCAAATTTCAGACGACCATCAGACACGATTTTTGATCCTGTAGCTGAGTCCACTTGTGCATAATATTTCAATGCTAACTGATAATCACCGAGTTCCTTTTCGTACAGTACCCCAAGCTGATACGCAGAGCGCAGAGCGTATTCCGATTTTGCATATGCTGTGTCAACGTAGATATATTCGTCTATCGCCTCATTTTTCTTTCCGCTGGCCGAGTAATTATTTGCTCGTTCAAAAAGCAGGTCAGGTAAATACGCTTTATACCGAAAATTCTCAATCATTGCGTCGACCANNTTGCTGTAATAGTTCGAGTAAATATCGGATGTATAGTCTCCAACTTGGAGATATGCTTCTGCTGCTTTCTCGTACTGACCTCCAGAAAAATAAATACTTCCGAGATTCATTTGCACTTCGGCTTTTGTATCGTCATCGTTTAAAAGTGCAATCTCTTTTTCAAATTCCATCACGGCTTTATCGGTTTGCTTTTCCTGAAGATAGAGTCTGCCGAGGATACGGTGCGCTTGAGTCTCGATTTTATTGTCATCGCTCAATTTTGCAGCAGAAATTATAGAATCACACATACGAATGCCCGCTTCAATTTTCTTTAATTTTTCTTCTGTTCGGGCATACCATATCTGGGTCTCTAGTACCAACGGACTGTTAGGATACTGGGTTAATAACTCCGAAAATTTTCGTTCTGCTTTAAGATATTCTGCTTGATAATAAAAGGATTTTCCAATGAGCATAAGTGCATCGTCTACCAATGTACTTGTAGAGTGAAACGCAAGAATATTTGAACATTTATCAATGACTTTGATAAGTTTTTCTTTTGCACTTGCGGGAATTTGATCATCCGTTGCCGTTGAACTTACTTGACCGCGTTTTGTCAAAGCATCTGATCGGATTTCATCTTCTGCTTCATCAAACAACCACTTTGCATTATAGTATCCATTGAAGTACGAGATGGAATTTTCATACCCCTGCGAAATCGCATGTCCCACGGGCCCGAAAACAGAACAACCGTTAAAAAGAAATACGATCACCAAACAGACACTACTGAGGGTAATTCGGATGTACGGTGTACGTTTCATTGATACCTCCAATATATCAAATGGTGGATTGTGTATCAAGTTGCAAGAAAACTCTCCGCTGATTTTCTCACATCACAGCTCGCTGAGGCAATAACAGTCTTCAACGTGGAGGTATGGGTTTCAATCGGCAAAGTGGTAGCAAAAAGGCATTCAGTCCTGAGGTAAGGGTGGAATCATGATACCTGTAAATCTCCACCTTGCGGCCGGAGAATAATTTCTTCCACCATGAGCGATGGCGGCTGGATCGATACCTGATAGAGCATCTCTGCAACGTGTTCCGGTGTCAACATTTGATTTCCGAATTTCTCAAGTTGGTTTTGACGCCAGATCGGAGTGGAGACAGCGCCAGGATAGACATTCACAATATTGATACCCTGCCGCCGGACTTCAGAACGAAGAACATTCATCATCGCTTCAACGCCCGCTTTTGAGGAAGAGTACACTGCAGATTTTGTATACACTTCTTTTACCACATACGATAGAATGTTAAGTACTAATCCGGTCTGGCTCTGAAGCATCGCCGGCAGAACGGCTTTCGTCGTGAGGAATGTTCCGCGGAGGTTGGTAGTGATGACATGATCGAACTCTTCTATTGATGTATCCATGAAATCTTTGAAGTACGTAACCCCTGCGTTATTGACAAGCACATCAATATGTCCATGCAGTTCCAAGATATTCTTTACGGCTTCGAACACGGAGGCCTCGCTTTGCACATCGCACGTAATGATTTCGCACGTACCACGGGCAGTAGAAATTTGTCGGCACAGTTCGTTCAACTTCGATTCAGTTCTTGCACTTGCAATAACAGTATCGCCGCGTAAAGCAAAGGCCTCCACAAGTGCTTTTCCTATTCCTGAACTGGCGCCGGTAATCCAGACAACGCGAGGTTTCTTCTTCTCCATGAATACTATGATTTCCTGCCGATGAGTGTGAGAAATTCGCTTCGTGTTTTTTCATCATTCCGGAACGCACCCAGCATCGCACTTGTTGTTGCTACAGAATTCAATTTCTCAACTCCGCGCATGATCATGCAGAGATGTTGTGCTTCCATGACAACTGCAACTCCCAGTGGTTGAATATGCTGATACAGCGTATCAGCAATTTGCTGCGTTAATCGCTCTTGAACCTGCAATCGTCGTGCAAATACTTCCACGAGCCTAGGCATTTTGCTCAGACCAATGATTCGTCCATTCGGAATATATGCAATATGACACTTACCAAAAAATGGCACGAGATGATGCTCGCACAACGAGAAGAAGTCGATGTCTTTGACGATGACCATTTCGCTGTATCTTTCCTCAAAGACAGCGCCGTTCATAACTTCTTCAACATTTTGCCTATATCCCTTGGTCAGGAATTCATACATCCGTGCCACACGATCCGGAGTCTTACGAAGCCCTTCACGTTGTGGATCCTCGCCAAGCTCGGCAAGAAAATCTTTGATGATCGTCTTTTTTCGATCGTCATTTCCGGTGGTCATTCTTCACCTCGATATTCTACTATATTATTCTCTGTCTCATGGAGACGGATTGAAGAGAGCTTTGCCTTAGTGATTTTCGTTTCCAGTACTCGCCAGAATTCACGTACGATGTTTTCTGCAGTAGGAATTTTATCTTTTAGGAAATCGACATCATGGTTCAGATGCTTATGATCGACTTTTGAAATAATTTCTTCTCGGATAATGTTTTTGAGTTTCTTGAGATCTACAACATATCCCGATTCGTTTTTTATATCACCAACGACTGTAACTTCAAGAACAAAATTGTGACCATGTCCGTTTGGATTGGCACATTTATCAAACAGTTCAATGTTTTGCTCTTCCGAGAGGTCGGAATTCCAAAGCCGATGTGAAGCGCTGAAAACTTCCCTTCGTGTAATGTACATTTTCGGCATGAATCACTTTTCCTTTTTCAGAACGTTCAGAACCTCATCAGCATGACCTTCCACTTTGACACGATGAAAGATATGCCGGATAATTCCTTTTTCATCAATTACAACAGTGGTGCGCTCCACACCGAAGTACTTTTTGCCGTACATCGATTTCTCTTTCCATACACCGAATACCTTGACGACACTCTTTTTCTCATCGCTGAGGAGTGGAAATGTCAATCCATATTTACTCGCAAACTTTGCATGCGAATCTGCACTATCCGTACTCACTCCAACGACAATTGCGCCATTCTTTTTCATTGCCCCTCGATTGTTTTCAAAAGAACGGGCTTCTTCCGTACAGCCAGATGTATTGTCCCTCGGATAAAAATAGAGCACTAATTTCCTACCTGCAAAATCTTTCAAGCTGTACTTTTTTCCATCGCCTGATAACAAATTGAAGTCAGGCGCTTTTTTGCCAATTTTAAGCATAGATATTCCTGAGATATAGAATATGAATAATCTCGTTGAAATTCAAAAGAGATTTTGACTGATTTCTATTTCAGTGCCTTGGAGATTGCATCGTACTCCGGCTCCACACCGGGATTTTCCGATATCCACACATACTTCACAATGCCATTCCCATCGACGATAAACACTGCGCGCTTCGAAGCAGTGTAGCCCTTCAGTCCGGCAAAGTCTTCATGCACACCGCAGTACTGCTTGATCACTTCACGAGAATAATCGCTCAAGAGTGGAAATTGCAGATTATTCTGCGTAGCAAATTCTTTATTTGCAAACGGCGCATCTACACTAATGCCGACAACTTGCGCATTGAATTCATTAAATTTTTCCATCGTATCGCGGAAGGTACACATTTCTTTCGTACACACTCCAGTGAACGCACCCGGATAGAATGCGAGTACAACCTTCTTTCCGCGAAACTCAGAAAGTGAACGAGATTTCTTCTCCGTATCGAATAAAGTGAATTCCGGTGCTTTATTTCCAACTTGAATTGCCATGGTATTGATCTCCTCCATATTTTATTGTGAGTTCAGAGATAAGAACATTCAATCGCCCCAGAAGGTTTCATCAGCACATCTTTGAATTCCTTACCCTTTATCCGTATATTTGAATCGCAGAGACCAAACTTGGAAGGGTGCGAGAGTGGTTGAATCGACCGGTCTCGAAAACCGGAATAGCCGCAAGGCTATCGAGGGTTCGAATCCCTCCCCTTCCGCCAAACTACGTTCCGTGCAAATTTGGAAATTTGAAATATTTCCCCCGGCCATTGGAAAAAGATTCTTGATTCAGTATATTTGAAGTATCGGAGAGATGCAAGAGTGGTTGAATTGGCTACCCTGGAAAGGTAGTGTATCCGCAAGGGTACCGTGGGTTCGAATCCCACTCTCTCCGCAAATGTACTATGCGTATATTTTGCAGAGCCAGAAAGATGGTTCATATTACTATGGCTCAGCAGAGAACATCATTCAACGCCTGGATCAACATAACCACGGTAAGGTTCGATACACCAAAGGACACATTCCATACAAATTACATTACAGCGAAGAACTTTCATTAAGATCTGAAGCTGTTCAGCGAGAAAAGTTTTTCAAGTCGATTGCAGGGTATCGATGGTTGAGGAAAGAAGGGATCATCAAATGACCGTGGGTTCTCCCTCAAAAAAACATAGTTTTTTTTGAGGGATCCCCTTGGGAGAATCCCACTCTCTCCGCAATAGACACAAAAGCCGAATCATTCGTTGGTTCGGCTTTTTCCTTTTTGTAAGCTATTGAGGATGATTGACAGCCATACTGTATAATCGTATATAACCGACAGCCAAGCCAAAAAAACTCAAGCTGCAAGTAACTGTAAGGGAGATATAAGTGGAGAGGTCTCAAGTAAGAATTTCGGAAACTGTTTAGTCTTTCATCCATGCATTTATTATATGATAGGCACACGAAGTCTATCTAATCGGTAGTTAGGCAACGCAAACTAATGAAACTCATGGACCGATATTATTTTTTTATTGTTTTATTCTGCTTATCTCCTTTTTTGATTTCGCAAGGAAGCAAAAATGCAAAAAAGGGATTTTTAGTATTGATGCGCCCTGAAAACAACGGAGTAATAAATATTAGAGAGTGCTATGTCCAGATCGATAGCAGCAAAGACGAAATTATATTAATTGGAGAAGATGAGAAAAAGATCAATCTATCGACTGGATATCATACGATTTATGTACATTCAAAAGATCCTTATGATCCTAATACGGCAGATGATAAATGGAAATCGAATTCAGCAAAATTCAAAATATCTGTAAATAAGATTACGACATTTAAAATAGAACCAAAATCTAACAGCAATGGATATTGTTGTGGCTGGCAATTGACAAGAATAGCAAAATAGCCCTGCCTAACCTCACCGCTCAAGCTCGGCTTGTCCAGAAGCCTTTGATATTTATTTCCACTCCAGATTCATCAGCATATTCTATTAATTTCTTCGTAAATGGCAGACTCATCCGCACTTTTTGCTATTTGCCTGCTCTTTCTTTATCTTTCTAACGAATCGGAGATTGAACAAAGGCTTCCGTTCTTCACCTTCATAAAACAGGCTTAACGAACATTCATCTCGGTTAGAGGATTCTCTTATGCTCCGCTGCTCTCTTTATCTCGTTATTCTCGGTATCATTTGTGCCGGTATCGTACTGTCACAGAACGTTGTTGTCCTGAAAATCGACGGCGCTATTAATCCGGCATCATCGGCTTTCATCGAACGCGGCATCGAAAGTTCTGCTGAAAAAAACGCGGAATGTCTCATCATCCAACTGAACACACCCGGCGGATTGCTTACATCTACACGTATCATTGTGAGTGCAATACTTGAATCCAAAATTCCTATCGTGGTCTATGTTGCTCCAGGCGGAGCGCATGCAGGTTCGGCTGGTGTTTTTATTACAATGGCGGCACACATTGCAGCGATGGCTCCAGGCACAAACATCGGAGCGGCGCATCCCGTGGAAATGGAAGGGAAAATGGATTCAGTGATGGGCGAAAAAGTGACTAACGATGCCGCAGCGTTTATCCGCACGATCGCCGAAAAACGAAACCGTAACCTGAAGTGGGCAGAAGATGCTGTCCGTAAAAGCCAGGCTATTACAGAAACAGAAGCGCTTGACACAAATGTTATCGATCTCATTGCGAAGAATGTTGATGATCTGCTCTCTCAGATTGACGGGAAACAAATTGAGACAATCAGCGGCACAACAACACTCCATACGAAAGGTGCACGGATTGAACAGATGGAAATGGGATGGGCGGAAAAATTATTGGATATCTTGAGCAATCCGAATATCGCCCTCATTCTTTTTCAACTCGGCACTATCGGTTTAATACTCGAGTTGTACAATCCGGGTTCTATCTTCCCCGGCATCGTCGGTGTAATCAGTCTGGTGCTTGCATTTTATTCTATGCACACTCTGCCAATTAACTATGCCGGACTTGCGCTCATCATCTTTGGCATTATTCTCTTCCTCTTGGAGATAAAAATCATCAGCCACGGCATGCTGGCAATCGGCGGGGCTGTCTCAACTTTTCTAGGATCAATTATGCTTATTCGCACATCAAGTGTTCTTGAGTTTGTAGAAATATCCTGGTCGGTCATCCTTGCATCGGTCATTATATCCACTTTCTTTTTTGTCGTTATCATCGGATTGGGAGTTAAGGCTCAACGCCGAAAACCGACAACAGGCGTTGAAGGCCTCACCGGAGAAAGTGGAGATGTTATCGAAACACTGAAACCAGAAGGGGTCGTTCGTGTACATGGAGAACTCTGGAATGCAGAATTATTGTCAGGAACAATTGAAAAAGGTAGTCGTATACGAGTTATTAAAATCAACGGATTAAAATTGTTAGTCGAACCATCCACAATATCAAAGGAGTGACTATGGAACCAGGATTTATATATATATTTCTTTTGGCATTTGCCATTTTTCTTCTCGCAGTCAATTCAATTAAAATTTTGCGTGAATATGATCGCGGTGTCATATTCCGCTTAGGACGGCTATTAGGAGTAAAGGGACCCGGACTTGTCTGGTTATGGCCCGGTATTGATAGAATGGTGAAAGTGAGTCTGCGAACAGTCGTTATGGATGTTCCGCCGCAGGATATTATCACACAGGACAACGTTTCGCTTAAAGTGAATGCTGTCGTGTACTTCCGTGTGATGCAGCCGGAAAAAGCTGTTGTCTCGGTTGAAAATTATTTGTTCGCTACATCCCAGCTTTCGCAGACAACATTGCGAAGCGTGCTGGGACAATCCGAATTAGACGATCTTCTTTCACAGCGCGACAAGATCAACCAGAAGCTTCAGCAAATTATCGACAGTCACACAGAACCGTGGGGTGTGAAGGTATCCAATGTTGAAGTGAAACAAATCGATCTGCCGCAAGAGATGCAGCGGGCAATGGCGAAACAAGCAGAAGCCGAGCGCGAACGCCGCGCCAAGGTCATCTCGGCGGAAGGTGAATTCCAGGCATCACAGAGGCTTTCAGATGCGGCAAAAGTGTTGAGCGAACAACCCAGTGCATTGACACTACGTTATCTGCAAACGCTTCGTGAGATCGCCACGGAAAATAATTCCACTACAATCTTNNTGAACGATCAGACGATCAGGTTGTTCAAGCGGGTTGAGGGGAAGATTCTACACAGAGATGTAGAATTCTTCCCCTTTTTTTTCCTTGTAGACGAAGCGCTTATTAAGGAATTCCCAAAAAAATTCTGGCTAAAGAAGCTTGCCGGGAACAACTTCTATCAGTTCATTGCGGCATTCTCCCGCTGGAGTGATATGTGGGAAGCGGTACACTTCATTCTTCGACAATATAATAAAAGCCATTCGCCGCGTATCTCATCGTATCAGGAGTTAAAAGAAATCCTGGTCCGTGCTGATCCGGTCCGCCAGTTCCTCCTGCAATCTGGAATAACATTGTTCAAAGGAATGGAATTTGAGGATCTCCTGCGTCTTCATATCGATGTTCAATGCGCACCTGCAACAGGAAAGAAACGAAGCAGTAAGAGCATGGAAGAACACATTCTCATCATCACACTTCTCACAAGTGACGGGAACAAATACATTCTGAAAACGCCCAAACAAAATGAACAGGTTGTCTTGAAGCAATGTATCCAGCACATCAACGAAATTGATCCTGACGTTATTGAAGGATATGATTTGTTCGGAACGATTCTTCCGGCTCTCGGTCGTGCCTGCGAACGACAGCAAATAACATTTGCTGTCGGCAGAAGCGGCAGCGATATGCGGACACCGAGCGGGTTTAGCACTGCGGGACTCGGAGAAAGCGAGTGGTTTTCATACGATATTTTCGGCAGACACCTCGTGGACACTATAACGGTTGCAGAAACAGAAATGAACACCAAGAGAGTTGAGCAATCATTCAGTTTAACTTCATTAGCCAAACATTTCGGTATTCCTATAGATACAGAACATGCTCTTTCATCCCATCCAGTGATGAAAGAATGGAAACGTACACCGAAGCAAGCGGCAGTTCAATCTCTGCAAAATGCTCTCATTGTACGTGAGCTCAGCAACTTACTTCTGCCTCCGCTCTTTTATCTTGCTCAGATGTGTCCATTCAACTTCAGAATGCTCATCCATACCGGCGCGGCTTCACGCATCGAATCGTTTATACTGAGAGAATACGTGCGGCAAAAACATTCGGTTCCCAAACCTATGGAAGGTTCTCGCAATATCAATATCCCGGCAGAGATTTTTCACATCGGTGTCTTTTCCGACGTCCTCTATATTGAACTCGAAGGATTATATCCTTCTATGATTCTCCGTCAAAACATCA
The DNA here is from genome assembly GCA_003142575.1 of Ignavibacteriota bacterium. Classification (GTDB taxonomy): domain Bacteria; phylum Bacteroidota; class Ignavibacteria; order UBA10030; family UBA10030; genus Fen-1298. The sequence continues at coordinate 22,349 of PLMS01000065.1, read as the reverse complement.
AGCCCAGAACAGATGATCTCGATGTTTTTCTCTCGCTCCTGACAAGTCTTACTTCTTTGCAGCAAAAAACACTCAGTCAAAAGCATGCAATCCAATCGANNCAATCGCAAGGCACAAACCCGGATGCCCGGTTGAATTCACTGAAACGTCTGCTCGATTCTTTCCACCTCACCCTTGGCTCCGCAAAAGGCCTTTACAACGATCCGGATCAAGCCGAAATCGTACTTACTGCAAGCCGAGAAATTCTGAAAGAGATCATACATCAAATCGAACTCTTTAATGCCACCATCATCCAATCTGACGATCGAGGATTCTTTCTCCTACTGCCGGATAATATCATTGGTGAGGCGAACCAGAAAAATTTTATCGATCGGCTCTCGAACATTCTCCCCGGTGGTATCACTCTTCTACCGTCACATCATTATAAGAAGATGCTCAGTTACAGGAAAAGTAACTATGCAGTGCTTGATCAAAACAACAATGTCCTCATCAAAGGAAATAGTCTCATATCACGCGGCATGGAACGCTATTTGAGAATGTTCATCCAGCGATTCATTGAATGCATGTTTATGAACGATCTAACACGATTACATCATACATACGCAACCGCTTATACTCAGATTGTAAAACACAATTGGATTCCCATGGACTTCTGTAAAACAGAATTTTTACGCATGGATACAGAGACATATCAGAAAGAAATTGCTGCTGGTCGAATCACTCCTTCTCCAGCATTGGAAGCAGCGGTTCGTTCAAGTCTCTTTGTCAAAGCAAATACCAGGCTCTCGTACTATATCTCTGGAACTGAGACAGATGTCGATGTTGCTCATTCTTCACGTTTGGTTGAAGATTGGGACCCTCTGGGAGCCGACGAAAACGTCGCTTACTACTTTGCAAAGCTGCATGAAGCAGTAAATAAGTTCCGGGAATTTTTTGAACCGACCGCACTCGATCGCATTCTTTCTTTAGATGATATATTCGGTTTTTCCGATGAAGGCATCCGCATTCTCGAGCGTAAAGTCGCACCAGAAGCAGCAGAGAGTAAACCGGACACCGAGGATTACGGCATTTGGCTGGCTGAAGGAGAATAATTCGATAAAACGAAAAACCCACCGCCGACACTTGCATTTTAATATTCCAAATTGTAATATTCTGAAGTAATTTAATACACCGGTTTTGTTTCATCGCAATTTGTTTTCACTATCACATTGGCCTTGGTGAATTTGTTCGTATGGCTCAAATGAGTCGGTTCACTTGAGAATTGTGTTAGGGTTGAGCAATAAAGGTGTAGCATCTCATGCGCCTTTTTCGCTGAAAGACAAAGTAGCGGTGTGATGTTCAATGTATCAAGGGGACGAACCCGTATGGAACAGGGTACAGTCAAGTGGTTCAACAATTCAAAAGGATTCGGTTTCATCAAACGAGAAACTGGTGAAGACGTATTCGTGCATTACAAGTCCATCAGCGGAGACGGCTACAGGACGCTCAAGGAGGGCGACAAAGTAGAATTCGAAGTTGAAACGGGACCAAAAGGCTTGCAGGCCGTTAAAGTCGTAAAGATCACTTAAGAGGTCTTTTACATTGCAAAACCCGTCAAGGATTCTTCTCGACGGGCTTTTTTATGTACAAAGTGATTGCGTTCACTAACGTTGGTGGTCCATGTTCCATGTATGCAGATAACGAACGATGTCTTCGGTTGTCGTCCCCGGTGTGAAGAGTTCACCCACTCCCATACTCCTCAATTCTTGAATGTCTTTTTGAGGAATGATTCCGCCGCCGAAGAGAAGCACATCCTCCATCCCTTTCGTTTTCATCATCTGCAGTATTTTGGGAAAGATCGTCATATGTGCGCCGCTTAGCAGGCTCACACCGATCGCATCGACATCTTCCTGCAACGCGGATTCCACGATCACTTCCGCTGTTTTGCGAAGTCCCGAGTAAATCACTTCAAATCCGGAATCCCGCAATGCCGCAGCGACAACCTTCGCTCCACGATCATGACCATCCAATCCGGCTTTAGCAATAAGGACTCGTATCTTTCGTTTCATTGTTATGTTTTCGTTTTATTCTGTAATTCCAAGTAAGCAATAAATCTTTGTAATGTCGAATAAAAACGAGCAAGAGGAAATCCAACAACATTATAGAAACATCCAATCACTTTTTCGACAAAGACGGCTCCGTAATCATCTTGAATTCCATATGATCCTGCCTTATCCATCGGCGATCCTGAATCGATATAGGAAACAATCTCTTTTTCATCCAGATGGCGGAATCTTACTTTTGTTTCTTCCACTCCTTCTACATGTTTCTTCGATTCCACATCGATCAAAGCAAAGCCGGTATATACCGAATGCTCACGTCCACTTAACAATTTCAACATCCGCTTCGCATCATCTTTGGATGTCGGTTTGCCGAGGACATGGTGATCGAGCACAACAATCGTATCTGCTCCGATCACAATCCCTTTTCGCAGACGGGCGGCTACCTCAGAAGCCTTATCGATTGCAATGCGTTTTGCATTATCACCGGGTGATTCGTTCGGAAATAACACTTCCGAAACATGACTCGGGATAACACGAAACTTTAACCCAATCTGCTTCAGTAGAATTTTTCTACGAGGTGATTGAGATGCAAGAATCAAAGGTCTCATAAGGACATCCAAAAACAAAAAAAGCGACGCATAATGCTCGCTTATTCAAGATTCTCTATAAACAATAGTTTATCGGAACATCGCCTTAATACTGCCCCACGTTCGTTTCGCGGTAGAGCTAGTACCGTCGTTATACAACGTCCCTACAATAGCACTTTGGCTTCGGACGGATTGATCTGTAGCAATAGCTATTACTTTATAGCAAAAATATTTAATTGTGGTTTTGAACAAACCTGTATCCTTGAACTCGAATACTCCACATTTCTGATCACCAATTTTCACAAACTGACCAACGTTGCTAGTACTTCTGTAGATTTCATAGTGATCAATTCCGGTTTCCGAGTCAACCGTCCAACTTATTAATATTGTACCATCGCTTTGAGATTTTGGATCACTTAGACTAATAGTCTGAGCTGAAGCAACTCCAAATACGATTACAAACAGAAAAGCTATTGTGAAAATATTTTTTTGCCCCAATTTCATCTGCATTCAATATACTTTTTGGTTTTGAATTCCGCAAGTATTGATTAAATCATTTTTTTCTTGAAAAAAAATAACTTGTACAGCTCTTGCCACAAACACGAAATCGCTATATCAGGGCAGAGCTATGTTTGCGTCATTTCCTCGGTTTTCGCTTAAAAATGACATCTGATAATTCCGATATAATCAGCCCCAAGAGAATCAATACTCCTCCAACAATCCCAACCATTCCTATCTGTTCACCAATAATCAAAAAGGCAAACAGCGCCGCAAGAGGCGGTTCCATCGAATAAATGACTGCGCTCCGTGTTGGTGTTGTATTTCTTTGATACTTTGCCATAACGTACAATGCTACGACTGTTGGCATGACAGCTAAATAGGCTATCAGTATGAGAAAATTACCGTTGATATTCATATACGCTGTTTCCAAAAATGGTATAGCCAGCACCGAAAGCAATGCAGTTGATACAAATTGCACGAAGGTCAGATGTGCAGGATCATGTTCCTTCCCAAAAATACTCAGATAGACTGTATAGAGACTAAATAGTACGGCACAAATAAGAGTGAGTGCATCTCCAATATTGAACTCTGAGCCTTTGGGTGAGGTTAAAAAAAATAAACCAATCGCAACCAAAACAACACCAACGATATTTCCAAGTTTGGGTGATTTTCGTTCAATGATCATTTGAAACAAAGGTGTGAACACAACCATGAGGCCTGTAACAAATGCAGATTTAGACGCGGTTGTGTATTTCAATCCCACAGTTTGCAGCGCAAAACCGACAAAGAGCAAAACACCAAGAATAGCACCCTTCGCGATTGCATCCTTTGAGATTACCCGCAATCTTCGAAAGAATACTACTGCGAATAAAATCGATGCGACAGTGAAACGAATGGAGATGTACACAAAGGGAGACGCATTCTCTAAAACAAACTTCGTCAGAACAAATGTGCTTCCCCAAACAACCGTAATGGAAAGCAAATATAATTCTGCACGAGTACGAAGAGTCATCTGCATATCATCAAACAATGACTACTCGATAGGAGGATATGAAGCGAACAGTTTTCCCCACTGAGTCTGTCTAAGCCATCGCGTAAACACGCGATGATCCCGAAACGGCCATCGGTAGTAATCATGATAGAATTCCGAACCAAAGATGAAAAGGTTGACGAGTGGAGTCCGGAAGAAAATATTCTGAAGTCGCTTGAGGGGCCCAAACCAGAGAATATCACCAGCTCGACTTGCTGTATTGTCGCCAACAGAAAAATGCCAGTTCTCTCTTGAAATATCTTCCCCTACGAGAGTGATTTCTCTTGGATCCCCACACCCTAACCCGCATTGATGCGCCAAATTGATATATTTAATTGAAAGCGGATCGAATCCCATCATCTTTGCGGCAACTGCATCTATTGCAACCTGATCAGCGCTGGCGAGTATAAGATTTTTCTCAACCGGATACATAGTTCTAGGCCCGGGACCATTTCCTGCGGTGGTTCCATCCATCACAGCAAAAACACCAGAATGGATTTCTTTTTGGATGGCGAGCAAATCAACAAGAGTCTCGTGAATCCAAGTATGTGTATAGTGCCGATGTGTAGCCAACAAACCACCGAATGCATTCTTCATTGCACCCGTAGTGGTTGTGTAGATATGGCATTTCACCGTTGGCAGGTGAACAATGTTCTTTCCAAAGAAATAATCGGGAATTTGAATACCATCCGGAAAGATTTGGTCAAGCACAAGCAAGGGAGACTTCGGAGAGTACTCGATCCATTTCATATCCCCTTCACGGAAATTGAAGAGAACTGGTATCTGATACTTCTTGAACAGCGGTGTGTATTTATTCAGATCTTCACCTTTGAACGCATCGGTCACCACGGTCTTGTTTTGCACACACACCACATCGTTAAGACCGTTTTTTTTCAAACCGAGAATCGTCCCTTCCATTTGCCACGGTGTTGTATTGGCTCCGGGAAATGGGAAATGCCATGAGATATTATCTTTTAATATTGTTGTCACTCCTGGTTTGAGGACGTTTTTTAACCCAGCCATTTCCATGGTTCGTTGGGTGTCTTCCAGTATGGTTTGCGGTGTCGTCTTCATAACAGCAACCTTGGAAGAACCTGTTGGGAAACCTGTGATTTTTTTGGGTGATCTTGGTTCGGGCAGCTTCACACGAGTATATCCATTTTGTTTAATTATGAGAATAAATAATAACGACACACGCAAGGAACCATACCATAATGTTTACAATCGTCGGTGCATCGCTTAAGAGTAAATGCATTGGATTATCATCGGTTTTTCTATCCCGCATGATAAAAATGTACCGAAAAATGCCAAACAAGACAAATACCGTCGTAAAAATAAGGTTCTCTGTTTTAAAGGTCTTTACTGTACGATCAGCGACTGTATATAATGCATAAGAGATTGCCATTCCGGATGCCGCTACAGTCATGATCTGATCCATAAATGCGAGGTTGTATTGTTTGAGAACGGGTCTGGTATCAAAGGACTCGCTGGTTGAGTTAAACATTAACTCACCACGCCGTTTAGAAACCGCAAGAAATACTGAAACAAAAAGCGTACAAAGAATCAACCAAGAGGAAATCTCTACTTCGATGGCAAACACACCGGCGAGTACACGCAGCATAAATCCCGCGGCAATAATGAACACATCCACTAAGACCACTCGTTTTAACCCGAAAGAATACGCTAGATTCAGAAGCCCATATAAGGCGACCATATACCAAAAATGCAAGTTGAGATGTGGTACCATGCAAACTATGAACACCAGAAGAATGACAATAATTATAAAAGCCTCTGGCATACCGATGGCACCGGACGCAAGCGGACGATTCCGCTTAATCGGGTGAAGTTTGTCCGCTTCACGATCGAGAATATCATTGACAACATAGAGGGTACTCGAGACAAGACAGAATCCGATAAACGCAAGCATTTCCCGCCAAATGTATGGTAAATCGAAAAGATGTTTCGCAAAAATCAGTGGTGCAAAAAGAAATGCATTTTTTAGCCATTGGCTTGGGCGTATTATTTTGAATGCATTGATAATATTCTTCTTCATTGCCCCTTTTCCTCTCGACAAAGTAATTCGTTTTTTTTCAAACGAATAAAATCACGTTCGGCCAAATCGTTTGTCAAGTTCTTCAAGCGGAATCTTCACGATCACCGGTCTGCCATGTGGACAAACAAACGGCATCTTGGTGAGGAACAGATGTTCGATCAATACTACCATCTCAGTAATATTCAGCTTATCACCTGCTTTGATCGCTGCCTTGCATGCGAACGATTTTGCCAGATTATCGCGCACATCGGATATACCGGCGTGTTCGTTGTTTTTAAATTCATCCAACACATCCTGTAAGATTTTCCTTTCGTTCCCAATGCGAACATCAGCCGGAATCCCTTCCATCACCACGGTATTTTTACCGAATAATTTTATATCAAAACCGAGACGTTCAAGGTGTACTTGCAGCTCTTTCACCAGCGAATAGTCGCTGGTGCTTACCTCAATCGTTTCAGGAAATAATAACTGCTGGATTGACGGCAAGCTGTTTTCGAAATTCGACAGTACACGTTCATAGAGAATTCGCTCGTGGGCAACGTGTTGATCAATAATCATCAATCCATTGCGAATCTGTGAGATAATGTACTTGTTGTGCGCCTGCCAAATGGGTTTGCTTTCTTGCGATAGGGATGGATCATCCGCTGTACGCTGAGAAAGAATTCGATTGTTCGCTGATAAAGACACATTGAATGGTAAGGATGCTTCAGAACTTGAAGCGGACGGCTTCAATTCATCGAGGCCGATAATGTTCGGCGTCATCGGTGCTTTAGGCTCACCGGGGCGCGCAATAGTACCAATAGGAAAGACGGGGGCACTCGTCTGAGTCTCTATTGCCTTCTTCCATACCTGACTATCAAATTGGAGCTTGGCATCAAACGGTGATATTGCATTTCCATCTTTAAACGACACCGATGGCACTAAATCATTCTCCGCAAGCGCTCTTCGCACAACCGACAGGATCATCCGATAGATGTTTGATTCATTCTCAAATTTTACTTCCATTTTTGTCGGATGGACGTTGACATCAACCTTTCGCGGATCAAGAGTAAGGTTCAGAATAAAGAACGGGAAAGACCCTTTTTCCAGCAAATGTTCATACGCTTGAAAGACAGCATGATTGATCATCTTGCTAAAAATAAACCGCCGATTCATAAATACCAACTGTTCAGCGCGACTCTTGCGTGCAAAGTTCGGCTTGCCAAGGAATCCACTGACCGTCATGAGGTCATTCGTATCTTCAAATTTTATTATTGATTGGTAGAGAGCTTTTCCAAAAACGGCAGCCACTCTTCCTTCGGTCGAGTTCGACTTCAAATCGAGCATCACTTCATCGTCGCTCGTATAGAACCATTCAACTTCTGGATACGCAACGGCCATCCGCACAATAGCATCGGTGATATTCTTTAATTCTGTGTGCCGGGTCTTGAGGAAGTTGCGGCGAGCTGGAGTATTATAAAAAAGATTGCGGACTGTGATGCTTGTTCCGCACTCAAGCGCTGACTTAGTTTTTTCTTTTACTTCATCACCCTCAATTCGGAGAGACGTGGCAAGGTCATCCGATTCAGAACGTGTTTTGAGTTCCACTTGCGCAACCGCCGTAATCGATGCCAGCGCCTCTCCGCGAAAACCGAGCGTCTGAATCTCTTCTAAATCGCGGGCTGAACGAATTTTGCTTGTTGCATGTCTTCGAAATGCTAGAGACGCGTCTTGTTCCGACATTCCCTCGCCATTATCTACAACTTGGATCAATGCTTTTCCCGCATCTTTTACCATAATACTGATGCGCGTTGCCTTGGCATCGAGCGAGTTCTCTATCAACTCCTTCACTACCGAGGCAGGGCGCTGCACAACTTCGCCGGCGGCAATCTTGTTTGATAATTCAGGAGTCAGTATATGAATTTTAGAAGACATGGAATAATTAATTGCTTACAATCTCACTGCCCTCAAACAGCGCATCAACGAATGCGCGGCGATCGAATGGCTGGAGGTCATCAATACTTTCGCCAACACCGATAAATTTTACCGGCAATTTCATTTCATTACTAATGGCAAGCACAATACCTCCTTTTGCCGTGCCATCGAGTTTCGTTAACACAATTCCGGTTACATCAACAGCGGCGGTAAAGTATTTGACTTGTTGCAGCCCGTTCTGCCCGGTCGATGCATCAAGCACTAACAGCACCTCGTGTGGTGCACCGGGCAATCGTTTATCCATCACCCGTTTAATTTTTTTAAGTTCTTCCATCAGGTTCGTTTTTGTGTGAAGCCGTCCTGCAGTATCGATGATGACAACATCGGACTGCCGGGAGAGAGCAGAGTTCAGCGCGTCAAATGCCACGGCTGCCGGATCTGAACCGCGCGACTGTTGAACGATATCCACCCCAGCACGCTGTGCCCAGATCTCAAGCTGCTCGTTTGCCGCAGCGCGGAATGTATCAGCCGCACCGATGATAACCTTATGCCCTGCCTGCCGGTACTGATACGCCATCTTTCCAATCGTTGTTGTCTTTCCAACACCATTCACACCAACAACCATCACAACATACGGTTTTGAAGCTGTCGGCAAGGTTGTCAATGATGGTTCCTTATCATCATTCACATGAAGAATCGCTGCAACTTCTTCCTTGAGCAATACAATAAGCTGAGTCGTCGATTCATATTTATTTTCTTTGACACGCTGCTTCAGATGCGTGAGAATGATGTTTGCAGTCTCCACACCGACATCACCTGCGATAAGGATTTCTTCTAGCTGATTCAACAGCTCATCATCAATTTTACTCTTTGTTGCTGCAAGCTGCTGCACCTTATTGACGATGGAATTCCTTGTCTTCGCAAGTCCAGCTTTAAGTTTGGTGAGTGTTTCAAAAAATGCCATAGAATCACTTCGTTATATCAATGTTTCTGCCGATAAAGAGTCTTTGAGCATAACTCCACGATGACCACACCATCAAGACAACGCTTCCCCAGAGTGAATAAGTCAAGAGGTGGTTCAACGCATCCATCCGCAGTGTTGCTAAGAAAAAAGTAACGGCAACACAGCTTACTGAAATTTTCCCGGGCCAATTAGATTGAGGAATAATTTTTTTATTTCGATGGATATATAATCCACCAGAAAAAATAAGAAGGTCTCGCAACAACACGAACATGACAAACCAAAGAGGTACATCACCGGTCATGGCAAGTAAGATAGCATATGCTCCGATACCAATCTTATCTGCCAGTGGATCGATGATCTTGCCAATATCTGTTACTTGGTGCAATTTTCTTGCAAGAAATCCATCGAGAAAATCCGTCGCGACTGCAACAAGGATAACACCGACTGTCCATAACCTATGATGAGGGAATTCCGTTAAGAGGCAGTAGCCCATAGGAATGACTATAATGATTCGACTGGCACTGATGAAATTGGAAACAGTAAGATAACGGTACGTCATTACTGGTCGTTTTCGTTCTTTGCAGCCTCTGGATCGATTGGAACAGGATATTTACCATCGAAACAAGCAGTACAATAATTCCTGCCATCATCCGTAGGAGCCGAAGCGAGAAGTTTTTCCATCGGTAAATATGCGAGAGTCTCAACACCCAGCTCTTTCCGTATTCCTTCGATATCACCGTTGAAACGATTCGCGATCAATTCCTCACGGCTTGGGAAATCCATTCCATAGTAACATGGGAATTTAATGGGAGGGCACGAAACACGGAAGTGCACCTCTTTCGGTCCTGCTTCTCTAATCAGTTTCACTAATTGTTTTGATGTCGTTCCGCGAACGATCGAATCATCGACGATAACAACTTTCTTTCCTTTGAGAACACCCTTCACGGTATTGAACTTCGTCTTTACCTTCAACTCACGATGATTCTGCTGGGGCTGGATAAACGTGCGCCCAACATAGTGACTGCGGATCAGACCAAGCTCAAGCCGGACATTCCGCCCTTGTTTGTTACTTTCGGTAACATAACCCAGGGTACAAGTATTACTGGAGTCCGGGACATTGATGATAATAACTTTATCTTCAGGTGATTGGGGAATAACCGGATTTTCACTGGCAAGCAACTTTCCCAACTTGCGTCGCACTTTATCAACATTGACACCAAATATTTTACTGTCCGGACGGGAGAAATAGATAAACTCAAAGATGCAGTGATGCGGTTGTGAAGATCTCTTAGAAATCCAATAGGATTTCACTTCACCTGTTGCCAGCACATCGTTATCAATAACTACAATTTCGCCCGGAGCGATATCGCGGATGTACTCTGCGCCAATAATATCAAAGGCACAAGTTTCTGAAGCAACAACATATGCGCCCTCCACTTTACCAAGTGCGAGCGGACGGAACCCGTGTGAATCGCGGGCAGCGATCAAGCTGCTGTCCGTTAATACAACGATCGAATAGGCACCTTCGACCGCATCCAGCGCCTCCTTGATTTGAAGAATTTGATCTTTGTGCTTGCTCCGTGCAGCAAGGTGCAAAAAAATCTCGCTGTCAGATGTTGATTGGAAAATTGTTCCATCTTCTTGAAGCGTATGACGCAGCGTTCGATAGTTTGTCAGGTTGCCGTTGTGTCCGAGCGCAAGGTTACCGGACCTATAATTGACTACAAAAGGCTGGATATTCGTCTTGTTATCTGCTGATCCGGTCGTTGAGTATCGGTTATGCCCGATGGCAGAACTGCCCTTCAATTCTTCTCGAAGGATTTCCCCATCCTTAAAGACGTCCGAAACAAGACCGACGCCTTTTTANNTTTGGATATTGAAGCGCCATTTTTTCTTATCTTCAAGCCACTCACTTGTGACAATACCGGCCGCCTCTTGACCTCGATGCTGAAGCGCATGTAAGCCGTAGTAACACATGACGGAAGCTTCTGGGTGGCCAAACACTCCGAAAACGCCGCAATGGCAACGCGGCTTTCCTTCTAAATGTGCAAATTCTTTCATGCTGTTATAAAGATACGAAAAAAAAATCGGGCTTCCAAGAAAAGGAATACATTGTGGCGAGAGAAAATAAAAAGGGAGAAAACCTTTTTAGATTTTCTCCCTTCACCGCCAACTCTTAAGGAGTCAGCAAGGATTATAATTTGTACGCAATACCGATATTCAAGATACCAAGTCCATATCCCAATTCTGCCTGCACTGCCCAATGGGGATCAAAATAGTAACGACCGCCAACAAATAATCCAAACTCTAAATAACTGGCAGATGCAGATGCACCATAGTATCCATAATAAGGAATTGTACCTGTAGCAGAGCTTGAAACAATATTATAACCAAGTAATATTCCACCATAAGTATCTATTTTGGGACTATGGAATAAATCCAAATGATATGCACCACGTGCACCGATTAAGATATAAGTATACTTCCAACCATAGTCTCCATAAATAGTTTCCGATGTTGATGAATAACCAACCACACCGCCTAATGAGATGTTTTCAGTGACGCCATATTCATATCCGCCGGTAATTGCAACACCGCTAGAACCATACGCGCCGGCAAAACCGCCAAGTCCAATCCCTAGATTTATAACCTGGTCACCCTTGTTATATGCCATCTGGCTAAATGACAAGCCCACTGCGATAACCAACAGCATAGAAATTAGAAGAATGCGTTTCATTATGTAACTCCTTGTTATATATGAGTGTATCAGTTAATTGAGTAACAGCGGCTTATCCCTTATGAACCTGTGCACACAAAAAAACACCTAAAAATATATACTTACAACGTATAAATGTCAAGCGTTTTTTCTAATAATAATAGAAGCTATTTATTAAATAGCCTCGAAAGAAATCTGAAGAGATGTTTCAGTGAACTATGCTATTTCAGTGATAAACTATATCGATCATAGGATATCATGATATTATCAACATATTCCACTGTTTGTCTAGGATTTCGGAAATATCCGCTGGGCGGACAGCCATCACTCCAAATGCGGCTATGCAGCGTATAATTCTTCTTGGTTAAAAACGGAAATGCCTCTCGGACGGAAGACCATCGATGAGGGTCATTCCCCATATAAGAAGCAATTTTCTGAGCGTCTAGAACACGTCCAAGTCCTGCATTATATGCGGCAAGTGAAAGACAGGTTCTGTCTTCTTCTTGTATATTCTCGAACATCGCGTAAAGCGACTTGAGATGATAAATGCCCGCTTTGATATTATTGCGTGGAGTTATTGTTTCTTCTACACCCAATTTCTCTGCCAGTTCAATCTGTGTAACCGGCATAATCTGCATCAATCCATAGGCACCTTTATAACTTACCGCCTCATGGTTAAATCTTGATTCCTGTTTCATCATTGCAAGTATCAAAACCCAGTCTATGCCGTATTCTTGTGCATACTTTTTTACTAAAGGAAGGTACCGGTCAAGACCTGCTGTATTCATTGATGCAAATGGTGAAGGTTGCTCTGGGAATGCCCCCTCGATCAATGCATCATTTGGACTGTTGGTTTTTTGAACAAAAGATGCCCCCGTAATTTGCTGAGAACATCCCTGGAAAATTAATGAACTGAAAACCAGTAAAATTACTCCAAAAAGACTGCCTCTTTGCAGCCATTTCCCCTTTTCAACAATATTCATGAAACCTCAAAATGGTTTAACATCAGTTATCTTTAGAACATTCAAAATTCTATATACGTTCCATTTCTCTACATTCTATTACTATAACAATTTAACTAATTCCCTTCAAGAAATCAATGAAGGAATGACTTTCTTTGTATTGATGTGCTTTTTTAAAGCAATTTTGCCATATTATATTTGAGTTTTTCACTCAATTTCGACAATTTTAATTTTACTCTTGAATCCTGCCACAATGGAAATACATCGTTTCGGTTTTTCCAGGTATTCGGCTAGGAGTTCAATTAATTTTTCATTCGCCTTTCCCTCTCTAGGTGGATCAGTCACGAAAATGGTAAGTGTTCCGTCTTCAGCACACTTTACCTCATTTTTCCTTGAATTGGGTTTTACTTTAACCGTAAGTTTCATGGTCTTTTATGAATGAAAAAGCCACACTGAAAAAAATCTGTGCGGCTTGGCTTTGTTGTTCGACGAATCATACTTTTGGTTTACAATCGTATGACATATCTTAAATTTCGTTCTGCAATCATAAGACATATTCTATGTGGCTATTTTCCATTCCCCCATTCAAGTACTTCTAACCGTGCACGAGCTGTACCATTAAGAATCAAGTCAATTTCCTTCGCTGCGCCCATCGATAGATCCATAATGCGCCCTTCCTTAAAGGGTCCCCGGTCATTCACTCGAATGACAACAGTTTTATTGTTCTCTAAGTTTGTAACGCGTACTTTCGTTCCAAATGGAAAATTGCGATGAGCAGCTGTGAGCGCATGCATATCGTACGTCTCGCCGCTTGAAGTCTGCTTGCCATGAAAATCATCTGCATAGTAGGAGACAACACCTTCGAGTGTCAGCAGAACTTTACCGGATATATGTTTCCCGGGTTGATCTATCGATTGCGGTGTTTTGTTCTCTTTGGAATGATCACCTCGCTCCGCGAACCTCGGTGATGATGTACAACCGAGGAGCGAGGTTAGTACTATTCCGCATATTGCCTGTCTGTTAGAGCAATTCATTCATCTGCTTGCGGCGGAGGTAATCAACAACCTCCTTGACGTCTTGCGAGCGTCCTTTTTTACAGATCAAAACCGCATCATCAGTCGCAACCACGATCATGTCATCCACACCAATTGTTGCAACAACTCTGTTACCAGCGTCAATATAATTGTGATGCGAATCTTTCGCAATCACTGTTCCGCGCAATGCGTTTCCGTCTCCATTCTTCGGAGTGAGACGAACTACTTCATCCCATGAGCCAACATCGCTCCACCCAAAATCTCCCTTTGCCACAAAAACTTTCGCCGCTTTTTCCATCACGCCATAATCGATGGAGATGCTGCGAATGACTCCATAGACATGTTCTAATGTCGATTGATACGCATCGGTGCCGATGACGGGTCCCAGCTTTGCCAACTGCTCGCCAAGTTCCGGAAGATATTTTTCAATTTCCTGTAAAATGACGCGGGCTTTCCAGATAAACATTCCGCTATTCCAGAGAAAATCTCCGCTCTTTAAAAATTTTTCGGCTGTCTCAAGATTGGGTTTCTCGGCAAACGTTTTCACGCGGTAGATGCCATCTGCCAAATATGGATTCTGTTCTGGAGTATCTTCGAATTGGATGTACCCATATCCGGTTTCCGGATGAGTCGGTTTGATCCCGATCGTGACTAATGCATCATTCTCTGTTGCCACATGCGCAGCGCGTTGAATAACATGTAAAAATTCTTCCGTATCGCCAATAATATGATCTGCCGGCAGAACGACCATAATGGCTTCAGGATCGTAGTGATGTATCCACTTCGCTGCCAGCCCGATACACGGCGCTGTATTTCTTCCGAGCGGCTCCATGAGTACGTTCTGCGATGGCAATGCGGGTACCTGCTGGTGGATGATATCTTTTTGAAGCTTGTTTGTTACTACCATCGCCTTGTCCGATGGAACCAGCGGTTGGATACGAGCGACCGTATTGAAGATCATCGATCCGGAACCGACAATTTCCAACACTTGCTTTGGTGACCGCTCACGGCTTCTCGGCCAGAACCGTGATCCGACACCGCCCGCCATGATTACTGCGTAAATATTTTGTTGATTTATACTCGTCATTCAAACATAGTTTTAAAATCTCGGAGAATTTCAATTGCCGGATCCAACAAACCGGTTCGATTGTTTTGTTCACTTCGTGCCCACTGGTTCACTGGATCTTGAATGTTTGAGACAATGTTCATAACACGAATATCATCAAGGTACTGATTGCCTGAAATATACTGGAGAAATTCCACCAGCAATTGACAGAACTGTTTATAATCTTCCGGCACCAAATCAGCGGTGACCACCGTATTGCATTCATTGATAACATCGGATAACAATGTCGTTCGATCATCGTTTCCGCTTTGTACGGATTCCAAAAAGCGTTCGAGCAAGGTGGCAAAACCATGTTCCTGTTCTCTTCCCATTGTTGTGCTACCGCCCATCGATGGTGTCTGTGTGGGAGCTTGCGGCTCTTTCCCCCACGAATCAAGCAACACTTCCGGTGTAGCCTCCGGCTCAGGTGATGATGTCAGTTCACGCAGAGGTTCTGATGGTGACATTGACATTCCTTCAAGAGCAGGCGACGAGGTCGACTCAAATCCTGGTAAAGACGGAAGATCGACCGTCTCTGTAGTAGAAGTCGATTCTTGTGATGGTGCAGAAATATCTCCCAATGCATAGCGTAACTTTTCAAACACGAGAGTTTCTTCGGCAAGCGTCGATTCATCCAGTGTGGCATCTTTTTCCACCTTATCTGCAATCCACATCAAGCTCAAAGCAAATTCAGCGAAACCTTTTACTTGATAGAGAGAATTGAGTTCCGTGTCAATGTCCGAAGCAGAGGTGACCCTATCTCGAATCCGATCAAGACTAGTTTGATGTTCGTACGAGCGAAGTTCCCATTTCGGTAGACGCTCGAGGAGAATGGAGATGTATTTCTGTGAGCGGTTCATACATTCCTATTTATTCGTGGAACACGAGATGGCACTGCACAAAAACTCTCGTAGGGGGTGCATATATATATGGAAGGGCACATCGTACTGCACTCCACTATTATGATTTTTGCTTTTGGTCCAACGTGTTTGCAAATATCGCGAAGATGAAAAGCGATTGCACCAAGGTCAACAACTACGATAGTGGAATTAGTGGTTTTCTGCACTTATGAACGCTGTTTTCAAGTGATGAATGACTTTATGAGAAAACGACTCGGATGAATATAACCCTTCGTGCCTTGATTGTCAATGAATACCTCCAGAAACGCAAAACCCACTGAAGATATACAGTGGGCTTCCCTATGAATTCACGCCTGCAATCTTTAAACGGTTTAAGGCACGATAGAGCGCAAGCCGTGCACGTTCAAAGTCGATGTCCGGTTTCTTCTTCACCATACGTTTCTGAGCACGATCACGAGAGGCTTTCGCTCGTTCTGCATCGATTTCGTCAGTACGTTCTGCGGTTTCAGCCAGTAAAAGGATATGATTCTCCCGCACTTCAACAAAACCGCCTGAAATGGCGTAATGGAATTCATTGCCACTTACTTCCTTGATCTTGACCTCGCCGATTTTCAGCGATGAGAGCAATGGTGCATGATTATAAAGCACCTGAAATCCACCTACGACACCCGGAGCGCTAAAACTTGTCACTTCACCTTTGAAAACAACACGCCGGGGTGTCACGATTTCCAATTCAAGAATTTTATCTGCCATACTTATGCTACTTGTAATTGTTTCGCTTTCTCAACTGCTTCTTCAATCGTACCCACCATCAAGAATGCATTCTCAGGGATGTCGTCATATTCACCATCGAGAATACCTTTGAAGCCGTGAATCGTATCTTCGATTTTTACATATTTGCCTGGAATAGAAGTGAATTGTTCCGCAACAAAGAATGGTTGTGAAAGAAACTTCTCGATCTTTCGCGCGCGCGTAACAGTCTGCTTATCTTCATCAGAAAGTTCATCCATACCAAGAATGCTGATGATGTCTTGGAGGTCTTTATAGGCTTGCAAAACCTCTTTCACTCGCTTTGCTATAGTATAATGTTCTGCATCGAGGATGTTCGGATCGAGAATACGTGAGGTAGAATCCAGCGGATCGACTGCCGGATAAATTCCCTTATCAACAATCTGCCGGCTCAACACGGTTGTTGCATCCAGATGAGAGAAGGTCGTTGCAGGTGCCGGATCGGTCAAATCATCTGCAGGAACGTAAATCGCCTGCACAGATGTGATAGAACCTTTTTTGGTCGATGTGATGCGTTCCTGAAGCTCACCCATTTCCGTTCCAAGAGTTGGTTGATACCCGACGGCAGACGGCATTCGTCCAAGAAGCGCAGAGACTTCTGAACCAGCTTGCACGAATCTAAAAATATTGTCGATGAACAGAAGAACATCTTTCCCTTCCTCATCACGGAAGTACTCCGCCATCGTCAGTGCCGTGAGGCCAACACGCTGACGTGCACCGGGAGGTTCATTCATCTGTCCGAATATGAGCGCTGTCTTGGCAAGCACGCCAGATTCTTTCATCTCGAGCCAGAGATCATTGCCTTCGCGTGTGCGCTCTCCCACTCCAGCAAATACAGAATATCCGCCGTGATGTGTGGCGATGTTATGAATAAGTTCCTGAATAATAACAGTTTTGCCAACACCGGCTCCGCCAAAAAGTCCCGTCTTCCCGCCTTTTGTGTACGGTTCAAGAAGATCAATGACTTTAATTCCTGTTTCAAACATTTCCTTTTTCGTCGTGAGTTGATCAAAACTCGGAGCTTGACGATGGATAGGATAATGCGTTTTTGCTTGGATAGGTGGAAGCCCATCAATACCGACGCCAAGCACATTGATTAAACGTCCGAGCACTGCGGGACCGACAGGAACAGTGATAGGGGCACTCGTGTCATAAGCAAGCATTCCTCTTACTAGACCGTCCGTGGAATCCATTGCCACTGTGCGCACACGATCTTCACCCAATTGTTGTTGAACTTCAACGATTAAGTCTTCATCTATTCCTTCAACATTCTTTCTTGGAATTCGGACTGCATTCATTATTTCGGGTAACTTGCCGCCCGAAAAATCGATATCAACTACCGGTCCAATCACTTGGACGATTTTACCTTCGTTCATATAATCCTTTCAGAGAACAACATTTTTACAAACTTAAGTAAATTATGAAAAGATGCCGCCACAATCAATCATTTTTTCATATTCACTTTGGGTGACAACTCTTAAAGAGGAAGAAGGTGAGCCAAAAGGATCCTGATGGCTATGAGAACGAGTAGAACGCCTCCCGCTACAGCCGCTCGCTTACCAACTTTCTTGGAAAACTGCCGACCAAGTAAAATGCCGATAAATGACACAACGCCTGTGACGATACCGATAACAACAGCAGGATACCAGATGGATACTTGCGATAGCGCCAAACTCAATCCAATCGCTAACGCATCCAAACTTGTCGCAACAGAGAGAATAACCAGCATCATTCCCCGGCTCGGATCCTGTTGGACGGCACGTTCGTTACCAGTTTGGGCAGATCGAATCATGTGCACAGCAACCCACAGAAGTAGTCCGAACGCAATCCAGTGATCGAATGACTGGATATAATGTTCGATGCTTAAACCTGCAAGCCAGCCAAGAACAGGCATTAAAAACTGGAAAAGTCCAAAATGAAAGGACAACCGCAGCATTGCCCGCGGTTCTGTCGTTACACCAGTTGACCCTGCACTCATGGAAATTGCAAATGCATCCGAAGCTAAAACGAGTGCAATGAGAAAAACTTCAAGAAATGACATTATTTATCTTCTGTTAACAGTAAAAGATAAAAAAATCCGCTCAACGGCGGATTAAACACGAAAACTGTCTTCTGAGCTGAAGGTGGGAGTTGAACCCACGACCTGCGGTTTACGAAACCGCTGCTCTACCACTGAGCTACTTCAGCATTTACACGAAACATATTAAAATATAGACAAAAAGTCCCCGCAGAGCAACAGGATTTTGTGGCACTGATACTTGACAATTGAGAGGTTACTCTGTATCATCTCTCAGAGCATTAAACTCTATAGTTAGTTCTTTTATCAACCAACGTAAGGAGGATCTTATGAAACCTGCTAACGTCCCGCTGTCAAAGGAGCTCAGAACGAATAAAACGATACAAAGAAAAATTGGAACCAGTGTTTTGAAGTCAAGGTTCAAAGACCAAAGTACAAGGCGACAACGCATTATCCTAAGCGTTAACGCCGGTCACGTTCGAGGAGGGCATTCGTTCCATTGAATTCAAATGCAAAATGAATTTACACGTAGCCTTTCGATTTCCGAGAGGCTTTTTTATATCGACTGATGAATCCCATAGAAATGATGACCATAGTTCAAATTCTCTTTCTTTTCAGCAGTGCTCTTCTACAGTCCGAGCAAACAGACACACTTGCCCTGTTTCATGGTTCAAGAATCGAGAAAAAGATTGCGTTGACATTTGACGCTTGTCCCTCTTCCACACACGGCGGATTTGATTCAAGCATCGTCCAAACACTTGTCGATTCCGGTGTGCCGGCGACATTTTTTTTAAGCGGAAAGTGGATCTTGAAGCATCGGCGGGAAGCAAAAATGCTCGCATCCGTACCGAACTTTGAATTAGGAAACCATAGCTATTCACATCCTCATTGCATGAATATTTCAGACGACAGTGTTCAGCATGAATTACAACGAACAGAATTATTGTTAAAAAACATTTCTAAAACTTCTTCACGTTTATTTCGTCCACCATACGCAGAGACAGATGGAAGAATCAAACGTATCGCGCAAAACCTTGGTCTTGTAACAGTGATGTATGACCTCGCTTCCGGTGATCCCGATTCTACCATTTCGCGAGAGCGTCTTGTTCGGTATGTTGTTTCTCATACACGAAATGGTTCCATCATTGTGATGCATGTGAATGGACGCGGCTGGCATACCGCGGAAGCGCTACCTGAGATCATCCAATCGCTTCGACACAAGGGGTTTGTTTTTATAAAGGTCAGCGATTTTCTTGCGGTACATGGCTCTGCAAATGATTTTTCCGTCAAAAAGAAGAACCGATGATTTTCTAAGAACGCTTCAACAACACAAACGTGGTATCATCTCTCAAGTCTGTCCCTGCACGAAAATAGATGAGTTCATTATTGATGCGTTCTCGGAGTTTTTCGACAGTTTCACTGTTGAATGTTTTTATCAATCCGGCAATTTTTTCTTGTCCATATTCCTTTCCGTCTGCATTCACTGATTCACTTACACCGTCGGTGAAGAGAAACAGGACATCGCCTTGTTGCATTTGAAGAGCCTTGGTTTCAAGTGAACATCCGAAATCAGTGCTTATTTTCCGGTCTGTTGATGCATCGCCATTCGACGAAGCTGCCAATCCGACAGCAAAACCATTCGGCCTCAGCCACGAGACACTTTTTTCTAATGTACTGTAGAGTAACGCCGGTGGATGACCTGCACGGCAGAGTTCTATTTTTCCATCGGAGTGAAGCTTAACCAAGAAAAGCGAAAGGAAATAGTTTCGTTTAAGTTGACCATACATATGCGAATTGAGGCGAATGAGCAATTCTCGCAAGTCACTTGTCTCAGTTGCAAACAATTGAAGCGCAGTCTGCATCTTCACAACATAGAGCGCCGAGGAAATACCTTTTCCAGAAACATCACCAATAACAATGAGTGTGCTGCCATCCGGCAGAGTGAGTATATCGTAATAGTCGCCACCGACCTCTTTCGCTACTTCGCTGTGCGCGGCAAGTTCATATCCTGGAAGCGTCGCAATGCTGATCGGTTGAAGACTCAATTGAATGTCTCGTGCCACGCTTAGCTCATCCTTCGTAACCAACTTTTCGGCAAGCTCCATCGCCAGGAGAATGCTAACGATAATAAAAGAATAGACTGCGGATGTTATTTTCTCTTGAGAAGCTGCAATAAAAATAAAGACCAAAGCGATTGCATACATAAGTCGTCGGGGCGGGGTGAGTTTCAAGAGGAAAGCAATAAAGAGAAGCCACAGAAGCTTGACCGATCGCTTGATTCTGTTCGGATTTTCCTCTATAGACTTCATGTTCTTCGCGTAAAATTCGTACATTCCGCGCATATCTTCGCTGAGAGATTTATTCAGATCATTCCAGGTCAAATCACGGATGAGGATTTCACGCAGATTATGGAAGAAACGAGTCATTCGAGAAACCATAATTTTAATTACCGATCTTTTACCAATGCATAGTATTACGGTAGCTGTAGGGAAAAGTTCTCGATGGGAGAAAGATAGTTAAACTATTTCTCTCATTAGTATACTCACCAAGATTCATCGAGGTTCTTGTTTGAGTGTGGGTTGACGTTCAAGAAATGAACGTACATCGTACCCTTTCTCTTGGAGCTGTTGTTGATATTTTTCTAGAAAATCTACAATTACTTCTGAAGAAATCGCTGGAGCTATGCCATAAATAATATCAGTGCGACTCTCGACATAGACATCCCCCTTGAAAGGTGCATCCAACTCAAAATCGACGATTTCTCCTTCCTTGAACGGAGTCATAAAATATTGTTGACTTGCCGGTACGAGTGTTGCCATGCCAACGAGTTCAAAATTTGGAACACCATCACGAATGGCAAGCACGATTCCACCGCTGAAACCTCTATTAGACACTGCATCCGTAAGAAAGGAACCATGCTTATCTCGATTAGGACTGCTGACAATTCCTTTGGTAATCATTTGATATCCGGCCGGATAACCAAACAGGTACACAAACGTTCCCCATTCAAGCTCTTTAGCCCTGCCGATGGGATAATTAAATACCGCAACATTTTGAGCCGACTGCTCATACATCCTCTGCCCAACAACAGCCAAGTCACTTCCCTTGTCAATAGCTAATATCTCAAGATCGCACGCACTCTGAATGGATGCCACATAATTTGATTGACGGTCTTTCACAGCAAGGCTTTGAATGAATTCAGTTTCCTTTCTATTTTCTTCACGATAGTATGTAATAATCGTATCGGAAAAGACGACTACATGGGCACACGTGAGAAAGGCTATTCGTTTGTTCTCAAAGTAAATTGTTGTTGCGCTTCCTGATGATGTTCTGTTCAAGAATACTTCTTTAATCGCCTTCTCCTTCAGTTGTGGGTCTTGGAGATCACTGAGACGAATTTTCGCTTCCGGCGAAAAAATATAACTCTTATAATATGCGATACAACTTATCATCCGAACAGATTCTGAAATCTTCTCGAGTTGTGCGGAACATCCGCGATACGGAAACTCGGAATCATACTTTCCGTCTGCCAGTATAGGATATACTTCTCGATAGGACGTTGAAGAACAAGACAACGAAAGCAACATACTGAG
Organism: Ignavibacteriota bacterium; assembly: GCA_003142575.1. GTDB lineage: Bacteria > Bacteroidota > Ignavibacteria > UBA10030 > UBA10030 > Fen-1298. The sequence continues at coordinate 182 of PLMS01000065.1, read as the reverse complement.
AGAGAGAACACTCCATTTCAGAATACTATAACTTCTCATCGATTTTCCTCATCCCATTTTTTGGATCGTCCTCAGGGCACTTACCAAATAATAAAAGGAACATGCGCGATCGCGAAAATAGAAAACTTCAATGCAGTCTCTTTTCTTGTTGTGGGAGAAAGGCTTCCGAAATATATTGCTTT
>PLMS01000037.1 GCA_003142575.1 Ignavibacteriota bacterium | reverse complement strand
CCGGGTGCGCGGTTATGACGTACGATTATGATAAGTTTCATCCCAAGAATCTTTTGGGTGTGATTGAAAAGTATTCGATAACTTCGTTTTGTGCTCCTCCGACGATCTATAGGTTTTTAATCAAAGAAGATTTGACGAAATACAATTTCCGGCATCTGAAGTATTGTGTCGTAGCTGGTGAACCCCTTAATCCCGAAGTGTATAAGCAATTTTTCGACGCGACGGGAATCAAACTGATGGAAGGTTTTGGTCAGACGGAATGTACTGTCGCTGTCGCAACATATCCGTGGATGGAACCGAAACCAGGTTCTATGGGAAAACCATCTCCGGGATACGATATTGATATTCTTGGTCCGGATGGGAAAGTGTGCGAAGTGGGTGAGATCGGTCAGATTGTTATCTATACAAATAAAAGAAAACCTGTGGGAATGTTCAACGGGTATTACCGTGACGATGAGCTTACAAAAAATGTTTGGCAAAACGGAATTTATTATACGGGTGATACGGCATGGCGTGATGAAGACGGGTATTACTGGTTTGTTGGAAGAGCGGATGATATCATTAAAAGTTCCGGGTACCGTATCGGTCCGTTTGAAGTTGAGAGCGCTCTTCTGGAACATCCGGCAGTTCTGGAATGTGCCATCACGGCTGTTCCGGATCCCGAGCGGGGGCAAATCGTGAAGGCGACGATTGTTCCATCAAAGAATTATCATCCAAGCGATGAATTAGCAAAAGAGTTGCAAGAGCATGTGAAGAAAGTAACAGCCCCTTATAAATATCCCCGGATTGTGGAGTTTGTCACTGAGCTGCCGAAAACCATCAGCGGAAAAATACGACGTGTCCAGATACGGGATCAGGATCAAATTGAATAGATTCTCTGGAACGATTAGCAATAGCGAAGAGGATGTACCTGCGGAACAAAAAATTATGTGTAAGGCAAAATGAGATTCGTATCCGATTATGTTGCGAACTCGTTTCAAGATGAACATCGAAGCGGGCTCAAAATGAGCGGGAACGATAACATTCATATTCACCGGACTATCGATATGTCTTATCATCAACCCGACTGAGGTCTATCCCGTCTCTAAACACGCCAATCGTTATAACCGCAAATGTAAACACATTCGTGCCAAATTCTAAATGTCCTCCAAATGCTTTGTCGGCATTTGCCAAGGTGATGTGTGCATGAACACGCCCATCGATGATATAGCCGTTCATACTGAGAATATCGGCAGGGGCTGAAAGATCCTTCACATACATATTCTTTGAAGGGAAGGTGCGATTGCTGACTGTGTGAATGTGGTAATTGCGGACTGAACCTATACCGGAGAGAATGACAGCGTTATGGATCTTATATTGCTTCACAAGGCTGTCCATTCCGGCCAAAAGATCGGTTTGGTACTTGAAGCGTACCACGAGAACACTATCGAATCGTGAACTGATGACGTGCGCATCCGGTACCGTTCCGCTATTCGGCTTTGAATCTTCAACCGGAGTTGAAGGATTCGTAATCTCTATTCGGTTTTGCTGAGCAACTGTTATGGTTGTTACGGCATAGAAAGCGAGTGCATAAATGATAATTCGCATTATACGTTCTCCCTGAAAGTTATCGTCAAAAAACAATATCAATATTGGTATTTCTACAATATATAAATCTCTTGCTTCAACCTCTATCTAAAGAGTGTCATTGAAAGATCGACCGTTCGTGGTTGTCATGTTCGAAATAAACACAAAACCTAATCAGATAGGGAACATTTATAACACTTTCTGCGTCTATCTTCATTCGTTCAATCTGTTTTTTAACATACGGATGAAATAAAATAATCGTATACAGTTCTTGAATATGTGCATCATTTTTCATAAACTTGTTCCGCTCCAAAGTACCGATATTTTCTGAACCATTACATAGAAGACTCCTATGGCAATAGCAGTACGAAACCTGACGAAATATTATGACACCGAGAAAGCAGTGAACGACATNNTGCTACATGCCGCCGACTTCAGGCTCGGTGGAAGTAGAAGGATTCGATATCGCTGAGCATTCATTTGAAGTGCGGAAAAAAATCGGCTATCTGCCGGAAATGAATCCGCTCTATCTTGATATGAACGTTTTAGAATACCTTGAATACTCCGCGCGTTTGCATGGACTGAAAGATGGATTGTTAAAAAGCCGTCTGAAAGAGATGATTGATGTCTGCGGTATTGCCACAGTTCGACACAAAGACATCGGCGAATTGTCGAAAGGATTTCGCCAACGTGTAGGACTTGCACAGGCGATGATTCATGATCCCGAAGTTTTGATTCTTGATGAACCGACCAGCGGTCTCGATCCAAATCAAATAGTCGAAATCCGCAACCTCATCCGCCAGCTTGGTCGCGCAAAGACCGTTGTGCTTTCCACACATATTCTCACGGAAGTACAGGCAACTTGCGACCGCGTCATCATCATTAATGACGGAGGAATTGTTGCCGATGGGACACTGGAGCAATTACAGCAAGATTTCCGCGGCTCGGAAAAGATTTCGCTGGAATTGAAATTGCCGGCAGGCAAGATTGTCAACGCAATGACGGATATGTATCCGAAGTTCAAAGAAATTTCACAGGTTGAGTCGGTAGAGTACGGCGGACAGGAGGGTGATCTGCACAAGTTCTCCATTCATACCGTCAAGGGAAACGATATTCGTGAAGAAATTTTCCGACGCGCGGTATCTGAAGGATGGGTATTGTTGGAAATGTCGCGCAAAGCGACGAGTTTGGAAGAAGTGTTCCGTAAGTTGACAACGACTGAATAGCTGGTTCATAATAATCATGGGTAATCAAATATGAACATAGAGAATTACATGAAAGCATTACCAAGTTTAAGTAATACAAACACAATTTTTCGGAAAGAACTGCGCTCATATTTCAATTCAGCGGTAGCATATGTCGTCATCGTGGTGTTTCTTGCTATTGTCGGCTGGGTGTATACGAGCAGTATGTTTCTGATTAATGTTGCTTCACTCCGGTTGATGTTTGAATGGATACCGTTAGTGTTTCTGTTTGTTGTGCCGGCAATTACTATGCGCTTGCTGGCTGAGGAAAAGAAAGCGGGTACCATCGAACTGCTCACTACTAAGCCGATTTACGACTGGGAAATTGTTGCCGGTAAGTTTTTTGCCGCTTGGATACTCATCGGTGTGGCGCTCCTACCGACGCTTATCTATTATATCACGATCGCATTTCTTGGAGATATTGATAATGGTCCGGTTATTGGCGGTTATATTGGTTTACTATTAATGGCGGGTGTCTATATAGCTGTCGGGTTATTGGCATCGAGTTTAACAGAAAATCAAATCGTTGCATTTATCGTTGGCTTGCTGCTCATGTTTGCACTCTTTTTAATGGATAAAGTGCTCATCTTTATTCCGGAGTTTATGATAAGTGTCGTCGAATACCTCGGTATTGATTTCCATTTCTCCAACATCGCACGAGGTGTGATCGATACGCGAGATGTCGTGTATTTTCTTTCTGTTCTCGGATTTTCGTTGTATCTCTCGGTTGTCTCGCTGGGACGACGTAAGTGGTAATGCCGATATCCGATGTGAGAATGTCTAATGTATCATTGAAAACTGATTTCTGACTTCTATGAATACTAAAAAAACTCAAACACTTCTCCGAGTACTGTTAGTTCTCGGAATTCTGATCCTGGTGAACTTCATTTCTGTACGCATCTTCGGTCGTCTCGACTTGACGAAAGCAGGGGTGTACACGCTTTCCGATGCAAGTAAGAACTTGGTGCGCGATCTTGATGATCGTGTAACAGTGAAAGCATACTTTACGGAAGATCTGCCGGCACCATATAATAACAATCGTCGTGCTGTGCTGGATATTCTCAATGACTATAAGGCATACTCGAAGGGTAATCTACATTACGAGTTCATCAATCCGGAAGGCGAGAAGAATGAACGCGAGGCGCAGCAGGCAGGAATTCCTCCGGTAGAAGTGCAAATCGTGAAGGAAGATAAATTTGAAGTGAAACGCGCATTCCTCGGTCTTGTAATGATGTATGAGGACAAGAAGGAAGTCTTACCGGTGATACAAAATCTGGGGTCGTTGGAGTATGATATCAGCGCAGCGATCAAACGGTTAACATCTCGAACAAAAAAGCGGATCGGTTACACCACCGGTCATCAGGAAACGGCGCTGACCAGCATGCAGCGCGCAAGTCAAGAGATCAATGCACAATATGAATCAGTACCGGTCGATCTGAGTTCAAATACTGCTGAGATTCCGCAAGATCTTGCGGCATTACTTATCATAGCGCCTCAAACGAAATTCTCCGACACAGCAAAATACCAGATCGATCAATACCTCATGCGCGGCGGAAAAGTGGCATTCCTGCTTAATAAAATGAATGTCGATCTTAATGCTCAATATAAAGTTGCACGGTCGGTGGATATTGGATTGGAAGATTTGTTGGAGAACTACGGTATTCGTATCAACAGTGATTTGATCCGCGACGCACAATGTGCCAGCATAACTGTGATGCAGAATCAGGGTCAATTTCAAATGCGAAGCCAGGTTCCATTTCCCTATCTTCCCAATGCTGTCAATGTTGACCGGTCAAATCCGATTGTAAAAGACTTACAGGGACTAATTTTCTACTTCGTAAGCTCGCTTGATACAACTCTGGCGACAAACAAAGGACTGAAAGCAGAAGTCTTAGTTCGCTCTTCTAAACATAGCGGACGGCAAAGTGGATTTGTTTTGATTGATCCGTTTCATCGCTATACACCAGAAGAACTGGCAGAATCCAATATTCCGATGGCTGCGGTGGTGAGTGGTTCCTTTAAGAGCTTCTTTTCCGCCACAAGCGGATCCGCTGTTAGCGGAGAAGGAAAATCTCTGGTAGCACACACGACCAAGAGTCCCGATACGCGTATTATCGTTGTGGGCGATGGCGATTTTATGAAAGACGACTTCGCCGGTAATCGAGGTAATCTAACATTCTTTGTAAACATTGTAGATTTTCTTGCTGACGACGCTGGTTTGATTACGATTCGCTCTAAGGACATTGATCAACCTCCATTGGAACAGGTCTCTGATGGAACCAAGAAGCTTCTGAAGTATGGCGCTCTCCTCTTACCGCCGTTCTTAGTTATTGGTTATGGTTTACTGCGGTGGAGACGGCGCATCGCGTTGAAACGATCGTTCGAAAGTCAACTTTAGAAAGGAGAATGTAGAAGGTTAAGAGCTATGAAGAAGAATACATACATTCTAATTGGATTGTTCGTTGTTTTATTGATCGTTGCCTTTCTTGTTCTCCAAAAACCCGGAGAACAAAGTGCAAGTTCAGCGAGTACGGGTTTCTTCACTGGTATCGATTCGGTATCGGTGGACAAAATAGAAATTAAAACACCAACGTTTTCTCTTGTATTAGAAAAACGTGGAACTGAATGGTATATCGTGCAACCGATCAACTATAAAGCAAATCAAACAAATGTCGGTCAAATCATTCATCAGATAAAAAACCTTGAAGTGAAAAGCACGGTTTCCAGTAAACCGGAAAAGCATTCCGTCTTTCAAGTTGATCAATCAGGAACAGAAGTGAAGGTGTATGAAAAAGGGATTGAGAAGACATCGTTTATTCTTGGTAAGATGGCGGCAAGTTACACCGAGTCGTACGCGCGCAAACTTAATTCTAATGATGTGCTCCTTGTCGAAGGGGCATATAGCTATATGTTTAGTCGTCCGGTAAAAGATTGGCGTGATAAGACGATTTTTGCCACACCGAAGGAAAGCATAAAAGAAGTGCAGTACCAATATGGTGACACGACATTTTCGATGGCATTCAAAGACAGCACATGGCTTATCGGAAAAGACAAGGTACAACAATCGGTGATAGATGGTGTTCTTTCCTCACTTTCCAATCTTCAAGCAGACGACTTTATTGACAGCACACTATCGCCGAAGATCATGGCGGCGGTTGTGTATGCCGGTGCGCAGATTCGCTTCTCGTTTAACAAAACAACGAATAAATATAATGTTCAATCTTCTCATTCATCTCAATGGTTTATCTTAGAACCGGGGAAGGCGAACCAAATTTTGAAACGGAAGAAAGAGATTGTAGAATTAAGCAAAAAGTAAGAATTCAGAAGTAGAAAGTGATACGTAGGTACAGTGGTGAGGCTTCAACAGATAGATAAGCCCTTCGCGAGGAGGGCTTTCTACTTCTTGCTTTACCCTTACAATTTCTTGCTTGCTGAGTCATTTTTGATTACTTTTTTACTTGCTAAGGTATTGCACCTATCATCTCAAAATCAAAATTAAAGGTAAAGAGAACTATGACACGCATGTTGATTCTCGGAGTTCCCCTTTTTATAGTTATTCTTTTCATCGGTTGCGGGGCATCCAATCCCATTCTTGCTACTATTGGTGATGAAAAAATCACACTCCGCAGCTTTGAAGACAACTTTGTTAAAAACAACGGCGGCTGGGATACAAGCGCTGCTACGTCGTTTGAAGACAGGCAAAAATTTCTTGACCTGCTAGTTCAATTTAAGCTTAAGGTCAAAGAAGCACGCGCACAGGGACTGGAGAAGGATTCTGCTATTGTCAGCGAGATGGATTCCTATAATACCTCTGTTGCTCAGTCTTATATGATTGAGAAAGAGGTTGTCGAACCGGGCGTTCAAAAATTTTATGACAGAAAAAAGGAGGAAATACGTGCAAGCCACATACTCTTCCGTCTTCAGAGAAATGCAACACCTGAAGATACGCTCATGGCATATATACGCGCAGTGAATGCTATCGATCAAATCCCATATACTCCCTTTGATTCACTTGCCTCTCGGTATTCGGAAGATCCATCAGTGAAGTCGAACCATGGCGATCTCGGTTTCTTTACAAGCGATAGGATGGTGCCGGAGTTCGGTGATGCGTGTTTTTTACTGAAGCCTGGAGAGTATACCAAAAGACCCCTACGCACTCAATATGGGTATCATGTAATAAAAGTAACAGCTCGGCGGCAGAATCCAGGATCTGTCCGCATAAGCCACATCCTCCTTCGGTTCAACGAATCATCAAGCGATACCGCTGCAGTTCGTGATACTGTTTGGATGTTATATAAGCGATTAAGAAGCGGCGCTCCTTTTAAGGAAGTGATGCAAAAATACAGTCAAGATCCTCAAAGTGTAGCGAACAATGGCGATATCGGATTCTATGAACGCGATCGGATTCCGCCAGCGGTTGCAGATGTATTCTACCAGTTGCAAATCGATTCTATATCAGAGCCGATGAGGTTCAATTATGGTTATCATATTTTTAAACTCACAGAAAAAAAAGCATTACCATCGTTTGTGGAAATGCAGAAAGACCTTAAGAATCAGTACCAACAAGTGCGTTATCAGTATGATTATAAGAATTACGTAGAGAAGTTGAAAGCTCAATACCGTGTTCTCATCGATTCTACGGTTGTGAATATGTTGATTTCCAAGATTGACACCACTAAGACGGCTGGTAATGAAAATTGGAAAGATACCCTCTCGACTGAAATTTTACAAACAACGCTGATCCATTGCATAGGCCGCCCATTCAAAGTAAAAGATTTTGCCGATAAAGTAATAACAACAAACGAATATAAAAGCTATCGCTTAACTCCCGCAAATGTTTGGCTGCTCGTGACAAAGTTTGTCGATGTTGTGGCGCTCGAACAACATGCACGACATGCTGCAGAGAGACATCCTGTACTCGCTCAACTTCTGCAGGAATATGAAGAGGGAACGCTCCTCTATCGTATCGAACAGGACGAAGTATGGAAAAAGGTTATGGTGAATGATTCGTTGTTGAGGGAATATTACAATGCGCACATGGAAAATTACCGCTGGCCGGAACGCGTCAACTTTGCCGAAATCTATACAAAAACAGATAGTGTAGCGAAAGTAGCATACAAGAAAGTGAAATCCGGTAAGGACTTTATGGGCGTCGCACAAGAATATACCAATCGTCTCGGATATCAAGAAAAAAAAGGTGTGTGGGGATTCCAACTATTCACATTCAATGATTTATCATTGAAGGCATCAACGATGGCAATCGACAGCATAACTGCGCCGTTTAAATTTGAAACAGGTTGGTCTATCATTAAAGCATTGGGCAGGGACAGCGCACACGTGAAGACGTTCGAGGAAGCAATGCCGGAAGTTGCAAGTGCATATCAAGAAGTAGCATCAAAGCAGCGTGAGCAAGAATGGATTGAAGCGCTCAAGAAAAAGTATCCAGTGACCATCAATAAAGAAGCTCTGACAGAAGCGTTCAAGAGGAAACGGGTTGAATCCCAGTAAATTTCTTCTCGTGGCTCTTTTTGTTGTTATAGCAGCCGGTTGTTCCAAAACGGAATCAGGTAAGACGCCTGTTGCCCGTCTTGATAATAAAACGTTGGCGTTAGAAGAAATTCGTGCGCATATCGATACCTCATACGAGCCATCGCCAGCACAAATTCAGCAGTACATTCAACGGTGGCTCACGGAAGAATCGCTTTATCGCGAGGCAGTAGAACGCGGGTTGGATCGCTCAGATGAAATGAATCAGAAAGTAGAAGATGTGCGGCGCCAGCTTACCATCAATGCGTTGCTGGATAAAGAAGTGTATTCCCAGCAACTGTCAAACTTCTCTCCACAGGATATCCGACAGTACTACGATGCACACATCAAGGAATTCGATTTNNGATTTGATGCACGACATCGCATTGGTCAGCTACGTGCTCTTCAAGAATCGAGATGCCGCTACGGAATTTCGCAATCTTGTTTTGAAAGGAACACCGTGGAGTTCCGCTCTCGTTCAGCAAGAAACTTCTATACTGATGCACATTGATTCATCGTACCAAACGCAGGCAACGTTTATGCCGGTAGAACTATGGCGTGTTGCCACGAAAGTGGCAATCCGTGAACTCTCCTTTCCTATTAATACTGATAACGGTTATTACATTCTGGTTGTCTGGAAATTTGTCAAACAAGGACAGACTACAGAATTACCGATGGTGGAACAGGAAATCCGCGGAAGATTGACTGTTGAGCGGCGACGAAAATTGTTTGATCAACTCATTCAGAATCTTCGTGCAAAACATGCAATTGAAGTGTTCGTTAACTCGACATCTGATTCCGGAAAGCCGAAAATCGAAGAATAGGGAAAAATATGAAGTATGTTCAATTTCTTTTGTTGCTGACAATCCTCCTGATTCCATTAACACTATCGGCTCAGACCTTGGTTGATCGTATTGTGGCAGTTGTAGACAAGGAAATCATCACGGAATCAGAGTTGAACGAGCGAGTGTCATTTCTTGCAATACAAAACCGCATCGATCCGAATCAAAAAGGATTACGTACTCAAGTGCTTGATGGATTGATCTCAGAAAAACTCGTTCTTGCCCAAGCATTGATCGACAGCATCGAAGTGACGGATGATGAAATCACACGCGCACTCGACCAGCAGATAGCAAATTTTGTCCGGCAGGTTGGATCCGAGCAGCGAGTAGAACAAATGTACGGCAAATCCATAAGCCGCATCAAACGGGAATACAGAACGGAAATCAAGAATCAGCTTCTGGTACAGAAAGTACGCCAGCAGCGTGAAGCCTCGATCTCTGTCACACACCGCGAGGTGGAGGACTTCTTTATATCTTTCAGAGATAGCTTACCGCAGGTTCCGGAAGAGTTTGAACTGGGCCATGTTTATATTGTACCCAAACCCGATACAGCGGTAGAAGCCAAAACACGGCAATTGATGCAATCGGTTCTTGATAGTATTCATGCCGGCGGTGATTTTGCTGATTTTGCAAAACGGTATTCAACAGATCATGGATCTGCAGCCAGCGGCGGCGATTTAGGATGGGAAAAACGCGGAGTATTTGTGCGAGAATTTGAAGAGACCGTCTTCGGATTGAAAGAAGGCGATATCTCTGGAATTGTCAAGACACAATTTGGGTTTCACATCATTCAATTGATCGGCAGGCGAGGAGAATCCGTGCATGCACGGCATATTCTCATGAAGATCGACAAAGGACCTGCAAGCGACTCTGCAGCTGTAGATACTTTGCGGGCTCTTCGGGAACGGGTACTGAAAGGTGAATCATTTGCAGAACTTGCAAGCAAGTATTCAGAGGATGAAGATACAAAATCAGTCGGTGGCGATTTAGGTACTTTAACTGTGGATCAGTTGCAACCGGATTTTGCAGGACAAATCAAGGATATGAAGGCGGGGGAAATAAGCGAACCACAGCGCACCGTGGTCGGAGCATCCTATGGATTCCACATTATTTGGATGCGTAAACGAACGCCACCACATGCCATCAATATTCAAGATGATTATAAACGCATTGAGCAGCTTGCACTCTATATGAAACGTAATAAGCTCAATGCGGAATGGCTTGATGAACTGAAAAAAACTATTTACGTCGATATCCGCTTTTGATCGGCGATGAACACAACACTTATCACGGGTACGCATGTGGCGAAAAACACAAAACCAATAGGCGATGTCGAATTTGTAAATCAACTCGCGCAGGCATATAAAGACCTGCGATCAGAAATCGCTCATGTGATCGTAGGTCAGGATATTGTTATTGAACATCTCTTTATTACTCTGCTCTCGCGTGGACATTGTCTGCTCATTGGTGTTCCGGGATTAGCAAAGACGCTCCTAATTAAAACACTGGCGCAAACACTGGATTTAAAATTCAGCCGCATCCAATTTACTCCTGACTTGATGCCGAGCGATATTACCGGAACGGAAATTATCGAAGAGAATGTATCTACCAGAGTGAAGGCATTCAAGTTTGTACGTGGTCCGGTATTTGCCAACATTATTCTTGCCGATGAAATCAACCGAACGCCGCCGAAAACGCAAGCGGCATTGTTAGAGGCAATGCAGGAACATCACGTGACAGTTGCCGGCGAAACCTATATGCTCGATGAACCATTCTTCGTTCTTGCCACACAAAATCCTATTGAACAGGAAGGAACATATCCATTACCCGAAGCACAGCTTGATCGTTTCATGCTGAATCTTTGGCTCGACTATCCGTCGTTTGCGGAAGAAGTTCAAATTGTCAAATCCACAACGAGCAAATATGATGCATCGGTCAAACACATTCTTTCCGCTCATGATATTGTTGAATTTCAAAATCTTGTACGCGGTGTGCCTGTGGCAGATAATGTCATTGAGTATTCTGTAAGGCTGGCAGATTCGACACGTCCATCATCATCAGATGCGCCGGTCTATATCAAGAATTGGATTCGGTGGGGAGCAGGTCCACGGGCATCACAGTATCTCATTCTTGGCGCAAAAGCACGCGCAATTCTCCGCGGGCGCTTTACTCCGGACATCGACGATGTGAAAGCAATAGCCGGACCAGTGTTGCGTCACCGTCTTGTGACAAGCTTCAATGCTGAAGCAGAAGGTGTTTCAGCTATTCAGATTGTTGAAAAATTAGTTCACGATGTGAAGTCATAACCGAAGTGTTGATTGCGAAACAACGTGAAGACATAGATGAAAAAGCAAACGCAGACACTACTCTGTGTGATGATATTGCTGTCAGAGGTTGCGAGCGCGCAGTCTTCTTCACTCCAACGTATGTGGGTGTTTTTCCGCGATAAAGGTACAACGACACTTCAATCAACCAATCCTGCCCTGCTTGGTATCTCAGAACGTGCACTCAAACGCCGCACGAAAGTACTTCCTCCAGATCGTCTCATTGACCAACTTGACCTTCCTGTTTCGGAAGCTGTTATTGCTCAGGTTAAGCAAACAGGAGTCAAAATACGGACTCTATCGCGATGGCTTAATGCTGTATCGGTGGAAGGGACGCAACAACAAATTCAAGCGGTAAATAAATTGCTTCCAGTGGCTGCCACAGAACAAGTAATAGCGATGAATCACCCGAGACCGGTACCGTCTTCAAGTATTCCACCTACACCGCCGTTTAAGAAAGCATCGGGTTCTCAGGGTCTAGACTATGGGCCATCAGCAACGCAGCTCACCAATATGAAGGTGGTAGACCTTCATGCAATCGGGGTCACCGGTACAGGTATTCTCATCGGTATGCTGGACGATGGATTCAATAACTATCGAACACACGAAGCATTAAAGAATATCAAGATTGTTGCAGATTCTGATTTTATCCATAATATCAGTGATGTCAACAGACAGTCGTGGGAAAATTCTGAACAAGGCAACCATGGCGCAGGCACACTCTCTGCTGTCGGTGGATTTGCTCCTGGTCAACTCATTGGTGCGGCGTATGGCGCTTCGTTTCTTCTTGCCAAGACGGAAATGGATAGCAGCGGAAATTCAGACTTCCATAGTGAAGAGGATACATATGTTGCTGCGCTTGAGTGGATGGAACGATTGGGTGTAGATATTACTTCCTCTTCGCTTGGGTATAAGGAATTTCAAACCCCTCCTTTCTATACAACCTCAGATATGAATGGAAAGACAACAAAAGTTGCCCAAGCTGCAACAATAGCGGCACGAAAAGGAGTGCTGGTAGTAACGGCAATGGGGAACGAAGGTATCACCTCGAAGACGGGACTCCATGGAGATTCCACGCTTGTGTCGCCTGCAGACGCAGACAGCATTATCGCTGTTGGTGCGACATCATCGGTCGGCGAACTGGCGTCTTTCAGCGGATGTGGTCCAACAGCAGATGGACGAATCAAACCGGAAGTTGTGGCTCAAGGTGAAGAAGTCTATTGGGCTTATGGATTCACAACGACTGGATATGGCTATGTAAGCGGAACATCGTGTTCCACACCGCTCGTTGCGGGCGCAGCAGCGTTAGTGCTCTCGGCACATCCAGAACTCACCAATATGCAAGTACGGCAAGCATTACTTCAGACAGCCAGACACATTAATGATAGCACAATCCAAACAATAGTGTACCCAAATAACTATTACGGGCATGGATTTGTAGATGCGTATGCTGCTGTGATGCATGACGGTCAAATTACTCCGATAGTAAACAAACTGTATCAAAATTTTCCAAACCCATTTAACAAGGCAAATCCCACAAAGCTTACTTTTCAAGTCCCTGTGCCAACGGATGTTGAACTGGTGGTGTTTAATCTTCTGGGGCAACGTGTAAAAACGATTTACCGGGGCCAGGTTTTTCTTGGTGACACAAAGCAATGGGATGGAACAGATGATCGCGGACGCCAAGTTGCTGCAGGCGTGTACTTTGCCCGTTTGAAAACACCAGATAAAATGTTTTCAATCAAAATGCTGTATCTTAAGTAGGTGTTGCTGATGCCAGAGTTGCACTTCTCTCTTTCATTCCGTGTTGTTCTCCTTTTACTCGCTGGTATGTGTTCCGTTGCGACGGCAATGGCTGTCTATCACGTTACCGTACCACCTGTTTCTTCGATAAAACGGATCGTCCTCATTTCTCTCCGTAGTTTAGGATTGTTTTTTCTGTTTCTCCTTATCGGTGAACCGCTGCTCTCGCTTATCACGCACTCAGTTGATCAACCCATTGTTGCGGTGTTTGTGGATAATTCACAGAGTATGGCAATTAAAGACAAGGCGGGGCGAAGGGACGAGACGCTCAAATCGATCCTTCGTTCTTCGATATGGCAGCAGATCGGTAAAGATGGAAAAGTTGATTATTCACTCTTCGACGGAAAAGTTCGAAACCTAAGCACAATCGCTGAAGATTCATTAACACTAAACGGTGAGGCGACCGATATTGCCGAAGCGTTAAAGTCGATCAAACGAACATCTGCTTCCTCCAATCTTCAAGCTGTCGTACTCATCACGGATGGCAACTCAACCGTCGGAATGAATCCGTTGTACGAAGCAGAAGAATTGGGTGTACCCGTGTTCACCATCGGTGTGGGCGATACGAGTGAGCAAAAGGACATTCTCATTCGTAAAGTACTAACAAATGAGATTACCTATGTCGGCACCAAAGTACCTGTAAATGTGATGGTGCACAGTGCGGGATTCGGCGGTGAGCGTATACAAGTGTCTCTTCGTGAAGGTGCAACAATAATTGACGAGAAATCGTTGGTGTTGGAACCCGGTACACGGGATTATCTTGTTCCACTTTCTTTCATTCCAGAGAAAGAGGGAATGCAGAAATTTGAGGCAGAAATTTCTCAACTCCCCGGTGAACTTGCGCTACAAAATAATCGCATGAGCTTCTTCACAAAAGTCTTAAAAAGCAAACTGCATGTGACGCTCATTGCAGGTTCACCAAGTCAAGATGTGGCTTGTATCCAAAACATGTTCACAAATGACAAAAATATTGAAGTGAAGACTTTCATCGAGCGGGAAAATGGACGGTTCTATGAGGGTGAGCTGACAGCACAAGGATTAGCTGAAGCTGATTGTTTGGTCCTTGTCGGTTTCCCAACTTCACGCAGCAATTCACAAAGCTCCCAAGCGGTGTTGGACGCTGAGAAGCCTTTGCTGACTGTGTTAAGCAGGACAATGAATTTTGACAAGCTGCGCACATTAGATCCGGTATTACCTTTCAGTGCGGGAAGTGTTGACGGTAATGAACTTCAAGTCTTTGCCAACGTTCCGGAATCACAGCAGAATAACCCGATCTTGAAAATTGGTAATGCTGCCAATTCACTTGAGGTGTGGTCCAAACTACCTCCTGTCTTCCAACTGAAGGGAATATTTCGAGCAAAAATTGAGTCAGAGATTCTTGCTACGGTTCGATTCCAATCGACGCAGCTGAATGATCCTTTTATTGTTGCAAGAAATGTGAATAAGAAGAAATCTGTCTCTGTGCTTGGCTACGGATTGTGGCGCTGGAATATGCTGTCCAGTTCCGGAAGCGGAACGGAAATAGTACTTGAGAGCTTTCTCGGCAATGCCATTCGGTGGTTGACAACGCAAGAAGACGCACAGCGAATTGTCGTTCAGCCTTCTAAACATATTTTTACAACACAAGATGCTGTGGAATTTACTGCCCAAGTATATGACGACAGCTTTCAGCCGTTGGATGATGCTCAGATCGAAGTGCGCGTACAACATGGAAACGATATAAGTCCGCTAGTACTGAACCCACTCAGCAGCGGTCAGTATCAAGGAGTGTATGATCGGTTGTCGGAGGGAGAATATAAATTTGTGGCAACGGTGAAAGTAAATGGCACACTCATCGGCGAGGATCGAGGTACATTCTCTATCGGCGGTTTTCATGCGGAGTACCTTGAGACACGTATGAACAAGCCGCTCCTACAACAGATCGCTACGCAAACAGGAGGGCGATACTATGAGAGCAGTGAATTTAGTTTACTTCTGCACGATGTTACCAGTTTACCTAATTTCAAGCTGCGGGATGTCAGTAAGTCGGCGGAGATCGAAATCTGGAATTCTCACTGGATGCTTGCACTCGTTATCTTTGTATTTGCGCTAGAGTGGTTTCTTCGGAAACGGAATGGAATGCTGTAAAAGTAGAACACGGAATGCAGGAATAAGAAATCAGTATTCAATTGTCATAATTTTAAATCTACAGTAACCTCGCATCGTTGACTCAATGAATATTTCGCTCATCACACTTGCAATAGTATTCCTTTTGATCGCAATTCGGCAGATCGGCAATGTTCGTCTCCACATTTGGCAGGTGATGACAATGGGAGCCGGAGTAGTACTATTGACAGGACAAATTGCTCCCCGTGATGCGCTGCTTGCGATTAACTTTGATGTGATGTTGTTTTTATTTGGGATGTTTGTCATTGGGCAGGCGTTAGAAGAAAGCGGTTATCTTGCGCATGTTTCGTGCAAATATTTTAAACGTGCACACTCCATTGATTCCCTCGTACTATTCGTTATGTTCGGGTTTGGAGGTGCATCAGCATTTTTGATGAATGACACGCTCGCCATCATCGGAACTCCGGTGGTGCTTCTGTTGGCACGAAAGCATAAAATATCTCCGAAACTGATGCTCCTGGCGCTTGCATTCTCGATCACCATTGGAAGTGTTGCCAGCCCTATTGGTAATCCCCAAAATCTTCTTATTGCGCTCAACGGAAAAATTGGCGATCCATTTGGAGAATTCTTCCGGTGGTTATTCATTCCAACCATCGTCAATTTATTCGTTGCGTACGCAGTGATCAGGTTGTTCTATCGTAATGATTTTCATCATGTGCCTCTTTCGCATTCTCAGGAACCGATCCATAATCATGATCTTGCATTTCTTTCAAAGCTCTCGCTTCAGATGGTTCTCGTGTTGGTTGTTCTGAAAATTGTAACGGTCTTACTCCAATTACAAATTGAGTTCCGCCTGACCTACATTGCATTGGCTTCTGCACTGCCCATTCTCATAGGAAGTCCACTGCGTTGGAAAATTGTGAAAAAGATTGATTGGCCTACACTCGTTTTCTTTGCGGCTATGTTTGTGTTGATGGAGGCTGTGTGGCTGTCAGGATTCTTTCAGCGATTGATTACACAAAGCGACTTGGGAATTACATCGACGTCTATGATTCTTAGTACAAGCGTTCTTTTGAGTCAATTCATATCCAACGTACCGATGGTTGCACTCTATCAGCCCTTGCTTCTTCATGCAGGCGTATCGATGAAAGGATTCATGGCGTTGGCGGCGGGGAGCACCATCGCCGGGAATTTTTTTATTCTTGGAGCAGCGAGTAACGTTATTATCATTCAGAATGCAGAAAAGAAATCGCATCATACGCTCACGTTCTGGGATTTTGCAAAGGTCGGCATTCCGTTGACGACGATAAACATCATCATATACTGGTTATTTCTTTCATTTTTCTAAAGGGACGACCATGGACAAGGAGCTTGTGCGGTCGCATATACTTTTTCCTATATTGTATTGTTTTTATTTGCAGAAAAATATCGCATAAAATGAAATCAATGAATCAACGGTTAAGAGTAAGACTATTTTGTGGATTGTTGCTCATCACGTCGAGCGCTCATTCCCAATCCTTCAATTCTCATCCTTGGTGGGTAAGTCTTGGAGCAGGTCCTTCGCTGGTCGGCAGTACATTTTCAATGAATGCCGGTATGGTGTACTGTTATCAATTTGAGCACAGCGTGATCAGTGCGCGGATAATCGGTGTGACGAATAAAAATCCCACCGTTCAAAAAATTGATCCGACACAGATAAACTACAAATTTTCCGATTATAGTGTTTTGTATGGACCTCTGTGGCAGTTGGAACAAACCTATGTTTCCATTGGTGCCGGTATTGGATTGGTGCGTGCTGCGTATGAAACGCCTGCGTCAATAGTTACTCATACAAGTGTGAGTCTGCCGCTGGAAGCGCAATGGTTCTGGCGTCCGACACGGTTTGCAGGAATTGGTCTCTATGCCTATGCAAACCTGAATTTCGAAAAGCAGCTCTTCGGTACACTCATGTGCGTACAATTAGGGATGTGGTGACAAACCTTTTTTCAATTGCCCATCGTCCGATGCACTTCTCTCGATATTTATTTATCTTGGGTTCACGATGATACGGTTTCTTCTATCATGCTTTCTTGTTTCTACTTTCGGTATCGGCTTCGGAACTGCGCAACCGGTGAAAGCTGATACTATGAAAGTACCGGTCTCTCAAAATGACACAACGAAGCGTACAACAAACAAAAGCATCGATACGCTTGTAAATTATACGGCGAAGGATTCCATTATCTATTCCCTCCGCACGCGGTACATGAATCTCTATGGTAAAAGTGAATTACAGTACCAAACCATCGGTTTGAAATCTGAACGGGTGAATGTCAATTGGGATGATGCGACGCTTGTTGCGTACGGCGCAGCCGATACGGCAAAAGCGGATTCCATCATCGGCAAACCTATTATGCGCGATGGCGGCAGTGAATATCACGGTGATCAAGTGAGGTACAATTTTCGGACACGGAAAGGAAAGATTAAGATCGGCACCACGCAGATGGAGAATGGCTACTATGTTGGTACGCAGATCAAGAAAGTAGAACCCGATGTTCTCTGCATTGCCGATGGCACATATACGACGTGCGATGCCAAGGATCCGCATTTTTATTTTGAAAGCCCCAAAATGAAAGTATTTGTGCGCGACAAAGTAGTGGCAGAGCCAGTCCTATTTTTTGTTGCCGGTGTGCCGATTTTTGCGCTGCCATTCGGTGTCTTTCCTGCCCATGGCGGACGTTCATCCGGTATTATCACTCCTGCTTATGGTGAAGATGCCACGTATGGATGGTACCTGAGCCACATTGGTTATTATTGGGCAGTAAGCGATTATTGGGATATAGCGTCAATGTTCGATATTTATTCGCGCGGACGATGGCAGAACCAAACAAATATTCACTATGCACTGCGTTATAACTTTGGAGGCAACATCACAGCTCGGTTTACAAGTACTCCGATAGGAGATCCGAACGATCCTAATTACAATAAATCGCGCGACTATTTAGTACACATTGATCACAACCAACAGATCAGTCCATCGTCGCGCTTAGATGTTGATTTTACATTTAGTAGCCTGAGTTACTTCAAGAACTTTAGTACCAACTTGAGCGATATTCTCCTGCAAAACGTTATTTCCACAGCGACGTATTGGAAAAGCTGGGAGGCATCAAACCGATCATTGTCCATCACTGTTTACCGTGATCAAAATCTTATTACCGGTCAAACAACTGAAAATCTGCCATCTATTTCATTTTCGCAGGGAACAATTTATCCTTTTCGTCAAGCAACAAAGACACGAGGACTTTCATCAACCACAGTATCGGATCAGAGCTTTACGGATATGCTGGGTTTCAGCTATAATGCGAGTGCGATCAATAACCAATCAAAAGTTCCAACAGTAATAGATTCAGCTAAACTATCATCATCTGATCAAAATCTTA
The DNA here is from genome assembly GCA_003142575.1 of Ignavibacteriota bacterium. Classification (GTDB taxonomy): domain Bacteria; phylum Bacteroidota; class Ignavibacteria; order UBA10030; family UBA10030; genus Fen-1298. The sequence goes on along the minus strand of PLMS01000037.1, from coordinate 2,315 downwards.
CAAACATAAATGATTTTCTAAACACCAAGACGCAATCGCTCTCACAAGGACTTTCTTTCTTGATTACCCCCCCCAAGCTCGGATATTTCAATGTAGCACCATCACTTTCTTTCAGTGATGCGCGGACATGGGGACAAAATGAGAACCCATTTCGTGATACAACAGATAGTCTACTCGCTCATAACACTATCCGAACGAAAAATATTATAGGAAATGTGAACACCGGCGTGAATGTCAGCACTAAGCTTTTTGGAATGTTTCAACCTAATATTTTTGGCGTAACAGCAATTCGTCATACTGTGACACCTACATTCGGACTATTTTATAATAAGCAGATTTATGGTGATAACATGCAGAAGTATTCGATGACGGGATCATTGAATGTTGGTAACAATTTTGAGATGAAGATACAAAAAGGAGACAGCGCAAAAACAGAAGACAAGATTCAATTGTTTAATATTGGTGCAAATGTCAACTATAACTTTGCTGCCGATTCCATGAAATTCAGCGATGTTGGAATCAATTATCGAACGGATATCGGTCAATACCTCAGTATCGGAGGAGGTGCAATTTATAACCTATATGTTTTTGATCCAAATGCTAAAAACCCATATGGCTCGAATGGAGCACGTGTCGATCGATTTTTGTTGAAGGAAGCGGGAAAATTTGGAGATTTGACATCGGTCTCGCTCACTTTATCCACATCATTCAAAGGCGAAAAGAAACAGAAGCCAAGCAATGCAGGTATCCCTGATAGTGTCATACAGGAGCAGGGAACATCTTCAGGGGAAACGGCGTCTTCATTAGGTCAGAAAAAGACGTACTACTCACTTTATGACCGCGAAGATGCTGACTTCAGCATTCCTTGGAACCTCAGTGTCAGTTTTAACTTCGCGCAGTCTCAGCCAAATCCACAAAGTTATACTCGCACGTCTTCGGTAGCTGCAGGACTTTCTTTCAATCTTACAGAGAAGTGGCAAATTGCACTCAATGGTATATCGTATGATTTTGTAAGCAAAGAGCCCTTTATTCAGTCCGTCAGTGTTACGCGGGATCTTCATTGCTGGCAAATGAACTTTTCATGGTTTCCGATGGGAGTTCTTGAAGGATATAGATTTGAATTAAAAGTAAAAGCACCACAATTACAGGATATTAAGATCACCAAACAAAGCAATAATAGAGGCGTTGCGTATTAAACAAGTATTCATAAATTCATTATTTTTGGAATTGAGTGAGTGTAAATAAGCCAATGAAAGGTCTCTAGGTCAATGATCCGAAATAAAAAAGTCGTTGTCGTTCTGCCGGCATATAACGCAGAAAAAACTTTAGGAACCACGTATCGCGAAATACCATTCGACATTGTTGACGAGGTTATTCTTGTTGATGATGCCAGTATCGACCACACGGTAGCAGTTGCGAAGAGTCTTCATATCCGTACGCTTGTCCATGCAAAGAATCTTGGTTATGGGGGAAATCAAAAGTCCTGCTACCGGGCAGCTCTTGAAGGTGGTGCGGATATCGTCGTCATGCTTCACCCAGATTATCAGTACACTCCAAAACTTATTTCCGCAATGGCGTTCCTTCTTTTATCGGGCGAATATGATGTCGTGCTTGGCTCTCGCATCCTTGGAGGAAAAGCCATCCAGGGAGGAATGCCGATATATAAGTATATAAATAATCGTTTGTTAACCCTCATCCAAAATATTATGATGGGTGAAAAGCTGTCGGAATACCACACGGGCTACCGGGCTTTTACTCGGAAAGTCCTGGAATCGATTTCCTTGGATGATAATTCAAATGATTTTGTTTTTGATAATCAGATGCTTTCACAGATCCTGTATGCAGGGTTCCGTGTAGGTGAGATAACGTGTCCGGCAAAATATTTTCCAGAAGCATCTTCTATTAATTTTGTTCAAAGTATGAAATATGGTTTGGGCTGCTTGAACACAGCGATGAAATTCAGATTGAACAAATGGGGGATAGGTCACTTCAAGATGTTTGAAATGAAAGCTGATGTGAATTCAAGAACAGAAGTCGTCTAGTTCTTCGAATTCCGGTNNTGTCGTTGTTCTCCAATGCAAAACGGAGTTTACGATGGATTATGCTGCCTGAAAAAACACAACGCCTGCCAGAGAGAATCTGACAGGCGTTGATATTCTATCTGACAGTAAATTGTTAAAACTGCTTTATGCTGACTTTCGTTCCTCGTAGAGGTAAATCGGATCTTTCGCTTTGAGGATGGTATCTTTAGTGATGATGCACTTCGAAACATTGCTTCGTGAGGGCAGATGATACATCACATCAAGCATCACTGC
>PLMS01000044.1 GCA_003142575.1 Ignavibacteriota bacterium | reverse complement strand
AGGCTGGTGTTATCGACCCTACGAAGGTTGCGCGTATTGCTATCGAAAATGCAGCGAGCGTTGCCGGTCTGTTGCTTACCACAGAAGCGACCATCGTAGAGAAGCCCGAGAAGAAGGAAGCCATGCCTCCTATGCCGCACGGCGGTATGGGTGGTGATATGTATTAAAAAGTAGAAATCACGGTCAGGAAACAGGAAGCAGCATAAAGCTGGAAACTCCCTATTCTGATTGATGATTCTGAACTTTTCGAAAGCATTCTAAGCGCCCCTCGACTGAAAGGTCTGAGGGGCGTTTTTTTGTTCTTGACTAACATTCTGAAAAACTGTATTATTTTACAAGAGATAAAACGCCAGATTCATTCTTGATCTCTCTTATTCGATTATGTTCCTTTTTTAATGTTGATAGAAGTTGTTTCGCTTATCTGAGAAATTTATCAGATGTGAAACATGCGGTGCGTTTCGCTGTATCGATTCATCAATAATCCACTACATATCAATTTACTAATGAGGGAGTACTCCCATGGATGCACTTTTCAGTAAAATGCTCAAAGCAGGATCAACCACCTACTTCATGGATGTGAAGGAGGCGAAAAACAAAAAAAAATATCTCACCGTCACAGCCAGTCAACCTGCAAAGGAAGGAGATAAAAAGTTCGCCAAGCGTAGCGTGATCGTTTTCAGCAGTGTTGCCGATGAATTTGTCAGCGCATTGAAAGAAGCAAACACCGTTATTAACGGCGAAGGTGCGTTCACAAAGACACTGAAATCCGGGAAGATCAACTACTTTGTAGACGTGAAAGAAGCGAAGAACAAATCACGCTATGTCTCCATCAGCGAAAGCCAACCGTCGAAAGAAGACCCGACGAAATTGTCAAGGCGAAGTATAACTGTGTTCAACAATGCCGCCAACGATTTTGTTGGAGCATTAGAGGAGGCAGTGGGACATTTGAAGCAATAAACAGTAAACAATGAGAAGTGAAATGAATTGCGCCAGGTACTGCGAAGTGCCTGGCGCAGTGCTATTCAATGAGTATATCCTGCCTATCGATTTGCTGTTCTTGTCTTTCCAATCAAAATCCAGTATCTTTTCTCTGCGTAGGAGTCGCAGCATCTTGACTTGAGATCAGGTCAAGTTTTTTTTTATATTAAGGAGTGGTCGATGGAAATCGATCCGTTTCTTGCACAATGAATCCATTGGAACTAAAACTCGAGGAATTTGTCCGGTTTCATCATCTTGTCGCCACGAAACAAACTATACTTCTTGCCGTGAGCGGTGGTGTAGATTCGATGGCAATGCTTCACCTGTTTTTGCGATTGCAGAAACGAATGAAGTTGTGCTTGTCGGTTGTTCATGTTAATCACCAATTACGCGACAAAGAATCGATGGAAGATGAAGAATTCGTTCAAAAAGCATCAGCTGGCTCTGATCTCCCATTTTATAGTGAACGAATCGATGTCATGTCGTATGCCCATGAACATGGACTTTCAAAGCAAGTCGCAGCGCGCCAGCTTCGCTACAAGTGCTTTGAGCGAATCCGGCTGAAGATTGACGCCGATGTTGTTGCGACCGCACACCACGCGGATGATAATGCAGAAACTGTACTCCTTAATATTCTGCGCGGAACCGGTATCCATGGATTGGCGGGAATTCCCCTAAAACGCGAAGTCGGCTGCATCATTCGTCCGCTGCTTTTTGCAACTCGGAAAGAGATCGAGATGTATGCGATGGAAAACGGCATCAAATACCGGAATGACTCATCGAATATGTCACTTGCGTATCGACGAAACTTGCTGCGTCACAGCATCCTTCCACCTTTGGTGAAACGTGTTCCCCATATTGTCGAGACATTGAACATTGTTGCTGCTACCATGCGCGATGTAAGTGAGAAATTACACGCAATAGTAGATGAAGCGTTACGTTCTCTTGCCCATAAAGATTCTCAAGATCGCTTGATGTTGGATGTGAAGAAACTTGAAATGGAGCCGGACTTTTTGTGGGACGAAATTTTTGTGGAGCTTTTGCATCGTATGCATATTGAGCCGACTGAAAAGAAAGTTGACGCGCTGCACAGACTTTGCACAATGCCTACGGGTCGGATCGTAGAATTGAGCGGTGAGCTTTCAGCATGCAGAGATCGAGAGCACATCGTTTTTAAAAGAACGAACGAGGAGATGTCGAACATCCGGCATGTAGAGTTCGGCAGAATTTATGAATACCAAGGGTGCCGTATTTCTATCAGTAATCCTGAACCGGTACCAGTGGTTTTATCAGATACGCAAGAGGTGGAATATATCGATGCTGAGCGATTAGGCCGACAGCTTGTTTTGCGCCCGTGGCGTGCAGGCGACTGGTTCATTCCTCTCGGAATGAAGACAAAAAAAAAGCTCAGCGATTTTTTCACGGATCAAAAAGTACCGCGGTTTCAAAAGGCATCAATTCCAGTTTTGGAATCTGACGGCACTATTGTGTGGATTTGCGGCAAGCGGCTTGACAACCGATTCAAATTGACCGAACATACGCGGACGGCAATTCGGCTTACGTATCAATCATCAACCTGAGTAGAACATGACAGAACTCTTGAGGATCAATGGCGACATGTTTGAACTATTCATCACGGAAGAACAAATCCGAGAGCGAATCAAAGAACTTGCTGCCCGCATCAATGCCGATTATGCCGGAAGAGTACCGATTTTTATCGGTGTGCTGAATGGATCGTTCATCTTTCTTTCCGATCTCATCCGTGAAGTTACCGTTGATTGTGAGATTGATTTTTTCAAATTGTCTAGTTATGGGGATGCAAAAATTTCTTCCGGGCAGGTAACGTTGCTGAAAGATTTGAATTGTCAGGTCTTCGGGCGTGATATTATTGTCGTTGAAGATATCGTTGATTCGGGATTGTCTATCGCATTCATCAAGAAAATCATTGAGAAAGAGAACCCAAAATCCCTGAAGTTTGTTTCATTGTTATTGAAAAAAGGTATTCCGAAGCTCGATTTTCCGGTCGATTATATCGGATTTGAGATTCCGCAGGATTTCGTTATCGGCTATGGCTTGGACTACGCGCAAAAAGTTCGTAACTTGAAGTCGATTTATAGGCTCACTGTGCAAGGAACTGCCAAACCAGAGTGAATATGTAATTGATCATGGAGTTTGAAATGAGTAGTGATACACAAAACGAAAACAAGGATGAGAAGGAACGGAACGCGTCTCAGAAAAAACGTCCAACAGCCCCCCGCTTCCCCAAACGACCGATGAAACAACCCCGCGAAGAAGATTCGCCATGGGGAAAATTCGGCAAAGTCATTTTGAGTTGGATTGCTATTATTCTTGCGGTGTTCCTATTTATGTGGGCGTTTCGCACGAATGAGGAAACGGAATATGAAGTCAGCTTTACGACCTTTCAACAGCTATTGAATGATCAAAAGTTCAGCGACGCTACGGTCAAGATCAGCGGGTATAATATTTTCGATTTCCATGGAAAATTGAAAGAAGCGATGGACATCCAGACCGCCAATGGTAAAACAGGCCGTAATGCTACACGCGTGACACTAACGCTTCCCTATACCAATCTGGACGAATCGCTCGTTAATTCATGGATGGCAAAAGGATTAAAATTTCGGGTTGAGAAAGAAGACAATACATGGTTGAATGCTGCGATCAGTATTCTCCCCTGGATTCTGCTCCTTGGGATTTGGTTATTCATCTTCCGGCGGATGCAAGGCGGCGGAGCAGGCGGCGGAGCAAAGGGGTTATTCTCGTTTGGCAAAAGCCGCGCGAAATTGCTCACGGAAGGATTGATGCAAATAACATTTGCTGATGTTGCAGGCGCCGACGAAGCAAAAGTAGAGCTGCAGGAGGTCATCGAGTTTCTCCGAGAGCCGGGGAAGTTCCAACGGTTGGGTGGAAAAATCCCTAAGGGCGTATTATTGCTCGGACCGCCGGGCACCGGCAAGACCTTGATGGCGCGTGCAGTTGCTGGAGAAGCAGGTGTTCCGTTTTTCTCCATTAGCGGTGCGGACTTTGTGGAGATGTTTGTCGGTGTAGGCGCAAGTCGCGTTCGAGATTTATTCGAACAAGGGAAACGAAGCGCACCATGCATCATTTTCATCGATGAAATTGATGCAGTCGGACGGCACCGCGGTGCTGGAATTGGCGGTGGTCATGACGAACGAGAGCAGACACTCAACCAATTGCTTGTAGAGATGGATGGCTTTGAACAAAACACCGGTGTTATCATTATTGCAGCGACGAACCGGCCAGATGTTCTCGATCCGGCATTGCTTCGGCCAGGGCGATTTGATCGACAAGTAGTGGTTGACCGACCGGATGTGAGAGGGCGCGAAGGAATCTTCCGCGTACACACAAAGAACATTCCGCTTAATGAGGATGTGCGTCTTGATGTACTTGCAAAAGGAACTCCGGGATTATCCGGCGCCGATATTGCCAATCTTGTGAACGAAGCCGCACTGCTTGCCGCCCGGCAGAACAGCAAAGCGGTCGCCATGCATCACTTTGAAGAGGCAAAAGATAAGGTGATGATGGGAACGGAGCGAAAAAGCATGATCATCTCCGACCGTGAAAAGAAAACAACATCGTATCATGAGTCGGGTCACGTGCTCGTGGCAAGATTTTTACCAGAAGCCGATCCGGTGCATAAAGTAACGATCATCCCGCGTGGGCGTGCACTCGGTGTGACAACGTATTTACCGATCGACGAGAAACATTCCTATTCGCGTGAGTATCTCGAAGCAATGATCACCTATATGCTTGGTGGACGCGCAGCGGAAAAGTTGGTCTTCAATCAATTCACTACTGGTGCAGGCAACGATATTGAGCGTGCCACAGAACTTGCACGAAAGATGGTGTGCGAATGGGGCATGAGTGAAAAACTCGGTCCGATGTCTTACGGCGCAAAAGAAGAAGAAATCTTCCTCGGTCGTGAGATTACAAAAACTCGGAACTTCAGTGAGAACACTGCCATTGCTATCGATGCTGAAGTACGATTAATCGTTACCAGTGCAATGAAGTGTGCGGACAAGATATTGAAGGATAATATCAAGGTGCTGCACAGGTTGTCGAACGCCTTGCTTGAGCGAGAGATATTAGACTCCGAGGAAATCGACAAGATCATTCGCGGTGAGGATCTTCCACCTGTCGATAAACGTGCCAATGGTACACCAGAATCATCAGAAACACCACCGGCAGTGATCCCGTTGCAGCCGAAGGCGAGTGTGCCAAAACGATCGGCATCAAACGAAGAGAAAAAATCGTAGTGCTTCACGCTGACCATGGAGAATATCTGTGCCGCACGGTAGCGACCTGAAGCATCTTGAGCAGAACGCGACGATAGACTATCGGTATGAGATCGTACGGAAGGGAATTCATCTTTTTTCTCTTTCCATCCCTACGATCTATTTTTTTATCTCCCAACAATTAGCTCTCTGCCTGCTTCTGCCGATCACGGCGGCGTTTATTGGCGTTGATGTGGCGCGATATTATATTCCTGCTGTCTCGCGATGGTTCTACCGGTGGTTCGGCTGGCTTTTGCGGCGGCATGAAACCGATACAAGTCGAAAGCAGTTGACCGGCGCTTCGAATGTGCTCATCTCAGCTTGCTTGTGCGTTCTTCTCTTTCCTAAAGTGATTGCAATCAATGCATTCACCATTCTTATTATCTCGGATACGACCTCGGCACTCGTTGGGCGACGGTTTGGCAGGCATCGGTTCTTTGCGAAAAGTCTTGAAGGGTCACTTGCATTTTTTATCTCCGCCGTGATGGTGATTCTTATTGCGCCAAAGGTGAGCCGTCTTCCTGCGGAGTATGTTATCGGCATCATCGCTGCGGCAATAGGCGCTGTTGTCGAAGCGCTTCCGATCAGGATCGATGACAATCTTTCGATTCCTCTCGCGGTAGGGTTTTCTCTTTGGTGGCTTTACATGCTGCTTCTTCCTACTCTTGACCTCGCACTGTTGATGTAAAATTTTTTCATGCAAACTTGCACATTACATCTGCTTGAGATGTGAAATACTTTTCATAGTTTTGTCGGAGCGGAGTATCGGGTGTCTTGCTCGAGTCATCAAGATTGAATTCTGTGTACATTTTTTAGATAAAAGGAAAGGCCTTTCCATGGCTTGAGATTTCTCTCAAGGAGGCATTCCATAAAAAGGCCTGGAGGGAGATATCCACTACTACGCGGCTACGGTTGTTTGACCTAAGTCAATACTCCTTAAGACTTTTGCAATCTGTTCGGGCGTTACCGGTTTATTCAAGATTGCGGTTACGCCGTACTGCTTGAGCGCTTCGCGATTCGAATCTGAATCTTGTCCGGTGACTATGATAATGGGGATGTCACTCGTTGCCGGATCTGCTTTGAGATTGCGCACCAGCTCCAAACCATCGAGATCAGGCATATCATTATCGGAGATAATTGCTTGCGGATTAAACTCGCGTGCAAGCTGGAATGCTTCTGTGCCATCTGCCGCATGCAGCACGTTAGCATTCGGTAACACTCGCTTGATGTACCGGGTATGCAGCAGGCGTACACCATGTTCGTCGTCGACCACAAGAATGTTCTCACCTGCTTCAGGTTTGCTTTTCGGAAGCGTAATGAGGAAGAGTGTTCCGGTACCAGATGTGCTCTTCACTGAAATGCTGCCATGATGCTTCTGAATAATTTCATGTACGACCGGAAGACCGAGGCCAGTTCCTTTTTCGCCTTGTAATCCTTTGCGTGTGTACTTCTCTTCAATTTTGAAAAGCTTATGCACATCATCTTCCGGAATGCCGATACCCGTATCGCGCACACCGATGACCCAATGATTGCTTTGTTCCTCGATGAGTTCCACCGTGACTGTACCATTGGGTGGTGTGAACTTGAGCGAATTTCCCAGAAGATTTCCAAATACTTGACTCAGCATATGTTTGTCACCATATACCATCACCTTGGGCGGTAAGTTCGTCTGCAGTTTCACTTGTTTCTGAAGGGCAAGTCCCATCAGAGAATTCAAATTCTTCCTTACAAGATCGTGCAGATCAAGTTCCACATGTTCCATCCGGATACGGCCAGATTCAAGACGCGACCAATCGAGCAGCTTATTCACGAGTGAAAGTTGGTCTTGCGCTGCTTCTTGTATATATGCCACAAACTGTAAGCGGTCCTCGGCTGTGAGCTGGTCGTTCTCTTTCAACAAGATGTCGCAGAATCCCAGGATGCTGCTGAACGGAGAACGAAGGTCGTGTGATAAGATCGAGAAGAGCTTATCTTTCTGTGCGTTCAAATCTGATAATGCATTCTTCGATTTCTCCAGCGCCCAAACGTACTCCTGCAATTTCTTTTCCATTGCCTTGCGCGCGGTAATATCTTCCAACACGCCTTCGTATCCGATCACTTTTCCATCTTCATCCACCACCGTGCGGGAATTTTCCAGAACTGTAATGACTCTGCCGTTCTTTCTCTTCAGACTAATTTCCGTATTGACCACGTACCCTTTTTGATGCAGCGTTTCTGTCAATGCCTTGCGTTCTTCGGGATTGGCGTACGTATCGCGGGCAATGTCAAGTTCCGCAAGTTCATAGAAGTTGCTGTACCCGAGCAGCTTAAGCATTGCGCGATTAGCGTTGACTAATTTCCCCTCCGGACTGCTTTGAAACATTGGCATCACTGAGTTTGCAAATAAGCCGCGGTATTTCGATTCGCTTTCGGTCAGAGCAGTGTGAGTAATTTTCTCGGCAGTAATGTCACGGAATTGTGCAAGCATCAGCATATGCCCATCATCCGATTCAACATAGGAATCGCACACTTCAACATCAAGGATTTGGTTGGTCCAGAGCATGAATCTTTTCTCATGCTGCAGTTCTGCCTCTCGTTCCTTGAACCGTGATTCATACGCACGTGCCATCTTCTCACGGTTTTCCATTTCGGCATAGACACAGGTGAAGTGTTTGCCGATGAGTTCTTCAAGCGTCATTCCCACAAGCCGGCAGTATGACGAATTGACGGAGATAATCGTCCCTTTTTCATCTGTCAGTCTCATTCCTTCATTCGAATTATCCCAGATGAAAGAAAGCACCTTTGCGGCGTTTTGCAGTCCATTCTCAGAAGATTCCTGCTTTTTTACTGTTCCGGTCGATCTTGCCGTAATAGCTGCTGGCTGACTAAACGGGATGATGTTGCTACTGATTGCTGTTGATTCCATTATATCCTCCTGGAGACTTTTGTCTCACTCCTTTATTCTCTCTATAGATATTGGCACAAGGCGGGTACCGCTGAGTCTATCATCGATTTTCGAGCGGAATAGCAGTTTTTGTGCTTTTAGTCCGTGCAGATTCTACAAAGAGATAGGGGATAAAAATGAGTTTAGAAAGAACCAAAGAACTGTCGACATACTCCGATTATGAACAAAGGAAAATGAAAGGGAGATAAAAGAGGATGGATGGTAATTCCGATCAGAGTGTTGAGATCGAGCTTTTCCGACTTTGGCTTAGCTTCTATCGCAGTGTTTTCTATGCAGCGTTTCAGTTTAGTGCGAGGCTGTATCCATCATCGCGGCTTTATGATTTGCGACGCACTCTCAAGGTGCGTCACAAATGACAACTGTTAATTTACTGTAACGCTGAGTTCAGTTTTAATCGCTTCAACGAGCGCATCTTTGGGAAGCGCACCGACAGACATCTTCGGCTTGCCCTCTCTCGGAACGAACAACATCGACGGAATGCTCCGTATTCCAAAGATTCCCGCAAGTTCCTGTTCATCATCCACGTTTACCTTATAGAAGTTCACCTTGCCGGCATATTCCTTTGAGAGTTCGTCAATGATCGGCCCTACCATACGACATGGTCCGCACCACGGCGCCCAAAAGTCTATAACAGCGGGAATATCACCCTGGTATTTCCATTCTTTATTTTGTTCATAGTTAAATACTTTTTGCAGAAATGCATCTTTTGTTAATTGCTCTGCCATGATTGTCTCCTTAATAATAAGTTATCGTTCTTTAAAAATTCATTACACCGCTGCTATCACCCGCTCGAGCCGGGCTTTCATTTCTTGCGCTACCGGCAGGAGAGCGGAATTTTCTACTATCTTCGTCATCACCATTGGATCGAACGCTGCAACGTTGGTCTTTCCTTCTTTCTCATAAACTATAAGGTTGCAGGGAAGTAGTAAACCGAGCTCCTCTTCCGCTTGCAATGCCTTATGAGCAAACGGTGGATTGCAGGCTCCGAGAATGACATACTTTGGAAAATCGACATTGATCTTTTTCTTCATCGTCTCTTGTACATCGATTGTTGTTAGAACGCCGAATCCCTCCTTCTTCAACTCTTCCGTCACCTTGGTGATCGCGTTTTCGAACGACAACACTGTTCTCTTTGAAAATCCGTATTTCATGGTTAAGTCTCCATTTCTTCTTTTGCTTTGCTATCACGAGGAATCAACAACGCCCCCATAATCCCTCCATAGACCGTACTGATGTACGAATTGCTGGAAATCGGGCATGTACCACTCGCGCATCCAATGAAGTAATAATAAGCATATCCTCCGGCTGCACCGAACACCACTGGCAGGATTCGTTTTGACCATTTTATGATTTGAGATTGAGAGAATTCCATTCGATCATACCGCCTTTCATGTTCGCTGCTTTAAAACCATTCTTTGTCAGAAGGATGGTTGTCATGAAACTTCTGCTCCCGGAATGGCAATAGCATATAATTTCTTTCTGCCGATATTTTTCCAACATCTTGAGTTTCAGGGACAACTCATTCACCGGTATGTGCAGCGACCCTTTAATGTACTTCTGATTTCTCTCTTGATGTGTACGTACATCCAACAAAACAACAGAGTCGTCATTCATCCGTTCTGATACTTCTGAAGCTGAATATTCTTTCATATGTGTCTTTTGCATCCAACGCCGGATGTAGAAAAGGATAACCAGAGCGGCGATCACATACAGAAAAATCTGGGATGCCGTCATATCTGATTCCTTTCTCCATCTGCATTGATTCAGTGATAAATTAATCTACTTGTAGGATGCAGGAATAATGGGAAGGATTCAAATATGCGGATGAAAGAAGAGTAAATCCTTTGCACTGAGAAAGCAGATCATTTTTACTCAAGCGCTCTTCCATCGATGGACCATGTTCTTCCTCTTGTTTCTTCCATTCGATGATCGCAATACTTCCATCCGGCTTCATCAAACGCATTGCTTCTTTAAGAAATCGCGGAATATCCTCACTCTCATGCAATACGAAAGCAAAGAGAACGAGATCGGCTTGTGCAGATGGAACAGGAACTTCATATTCATTGGATTGAAGAAGCTGAACATTGTTCGGAACACTAAAGCGTCGGAATGCATCCAGCATCTCGGATGAAATGTCGGCTGCATACACGGTCCCTTTTTCACCAACAATATTCGATGCGGCGCGTGAGAAAAACCCCGTTCCGGCACCGATATCAACGATTGTCATTCCTTCCCGAAGACCGAACTGACGAAGTGTCTTTTCCGGTTGAAGCAAGACGTATCGTCCATCATCTTCCAGAATAAACGCTTTATCCGGTGAGAACTTGTGCATGGTTAATTCAAACCACAGGAACCGCCGCAGCATCCGCCTGTTTCACATGAGGAACCTGCAGAGTAATCTGAACCGGCTGAAGTTGAACCCATCGACACAACCGGAACAGACATCAGCTTCTTATGGTGTACAGAACCGCAGGAGGGACAAACAACATCTTCGACTACTTCACGGCCTTTATGGAACACATCATACGTTCCGTTGCAATCGGTACAACGATAATCATAAACGGGCATACTCATATCCTTTCTTATAGTAACTCTAAAATGTGATGTGGAGTTCCTCGAAACGATTCAGGAAAGGACATAAAAAAAACAGACGGATCGATTCCACCTATCGACCCGTCCCGAATACCGCATGTGACTATACTGCCTGCAGTGATTATTTTGGAGAAGGTGCACCCGGAGGTGTATGCATTGGACCGTTGCCCTTACCATGGTGCTCCATCATTTTTTGGTGCATATCGTAAGCATTTTCCAGCGCCTTTTTCCAGATCTTCTGCTGTTCCGGGGTCAGCAGTTTATTAACGTCAAACCAAGAGTTGATCTTGATCATATGCATCTGCACTTCAAGATCCGCAATCTCATTCATTTTTTTCTCAATGGCTGATTTATCAGGATTATCTGCTTTGAATAATTGCCGAAGCTCGACTCGTGCTGTTTCATTTTTTGCTTTCTGAGCAATTTCTTGTTTCTCCATATCAACATGGATTTTATCAAAATCCTTTTTTTGCTCTTCAGACAGCTTCAATTGTTCAATGATTTTACGGGGCCCTTTACCCTCTGCCGGTTGGCTGTACAGGCTAGTACTCACCATTGCAAGTACGACCGCAACGAATACTCCGAGTTTCTTCATAGTATGTTTTTCCTTTTAGTATTGTGAACATTCACTCTGTGGATTATGTAAGTTAGACGCGGCAGAGAGCAAAAGGTTTGCAGTTTTATATTATTTTTAATTCATATAAGACGAGGAAATGAAACAGGGATACAACAAAAAAGGCCGGTAAAACATCAAGTGGAAGTTGTGGAATGTCAGGAGAACCAAGATCCTGCAATTTATGGCAGCCGATTTATAGTAACTTCAGCGTAATGTACATTCCCCATTAACTCTTTGGCTGGAATTTTTCTACTTCTTCTAAAATGGTCGAAACAATCTCGCTTTCTTTGACACGCTTGATCATTTCGCCTTTTCGATAGAGGATTCCCACTCCCTTGCCTGCTGCAATGCCAATATCTGCTGCGCTTGCTTCACCGGGACCATTGACGACACAGCCGAGCACTGCAATCGAAACAGATTTTTTCATGCCTGCAAGTTTTTCTTCCAACTCGCCCATAATTTTAAAGAGATCCACTTCAATTCGCCCGCATGTCGGGCATGCGATCAACTCGATAGTGCGAGATGCAAGGCTGAGCGAACGCAGAATTTCTTTTCCGACTTCAACTTCCTTCACCGGATCATCGGTCAGCGAAACACGAATCGTATCTCCAATCCCTTGTGCCAGTAACGCACCGATACCTACCGACGATTTGATGGTGCCGCTTCGCGTTGGTCCGGCTTCTGTCACTCCAAGATGAAGAGGAATGTCCGTTCGCTCTGCAACTAATCTGTATGCTTCAATCATCAATTTAACGTCTGTAGATTTTACAGAAATAACAACATCTTTAAAATTATACTCATCACAAATCTGTACATGCCGCATTGCGCTTTCGAACAGCGCTTCTGCCGTCGGATATCCGTGTTTTTGAAGAATATCTTCTTCCAGAGAACCGGAATTGACTCCGATGCGAATTGGGATGCCTCGTTCTTTTGCAGCCGTCAGTACTTGCTGAATGCGATCCCTCGAACCAATATTGCCTGGATTGAGTCGAACTTTTGCAACGCCGGCTTCTATCGCCTTCAATGCAAAAATATGATTGAAATGAATATCCGCTACGATTGGTACCGGCGACTGCTTTACGATCTCCGGCATCGCGGCTGCCGCTTCTTTGTCATTCACAGTTACGCGAACAATATCGACACCTGCCTCCACTGCAGTCTTAATTTGTGCGATAGTTCCTGCGATGTCATCGGTCTTCGTCTTCGTCATCGTCTGGACGGAGATCGGCGCATCGCCGCCGACTTTGACACCACCGACATTCACCTGCCGGGTCTTACGTCGAGTATTTACTTTATACGTGCTGTGTTGTTGACTCATCGAATGCGTATCTTCCTTAAAATAAAGGGCACGATATATCGTGCCCCTGCATATTAATTCATTCGTTTGCTGGCTTCAAAAAGAATCTTCTTTTCCTCTTCCGACAAACTCTGATAACCGCTCCGACTGATCTTGTCGAGAATGTCATCAATGCGTTTTTGCGCATCGATCGGTTTCTCTTTTGATTCAAATGATTTCGATTCATTGATATCGAATACCTTTGCATCGACTACATCACCGGCGGTACTGCTTGGCTTGCTCCATGGTGCAGATGCCATGCTCGACTGAAATGTCCCCGCATTCCTCATCCCGCTTTTTATACGCCGTCGATCATACAAAATGTAAAGATACCCTCCAAGCGCACCGCCGAGATGGGCAAGATTTGCGACATTCCCTTGTCCGCCAACCGATATAACGCCGAAAACGATAAGTATCATAACAAAGTATTTCACTTTCAAGGGAATCAAGAAGTAAAGATAAATGTATCGATCCGGGAATATTGCTGCGAAGGCAATGAGCACTCCATAAATCGCACCAGATGCACCAACTGTTGGGCCGAGTGCAGGTTCAAATATTGGCGAGAGAACTAACTGTGAAATTCCTGCCACCACTCCACAGGACAAATAATAGATCAGGAATTTTTTCGAACCCCATGCATGCTCAACCTCCATTCCAAACATCCACAGCCCAAATACCATATTAAAGAAGAGATGCCAGAAATCTGCATGCACAAACTGATACGTAATAAGCTGCCATGGCATAAAACCATTTTTAAAAGGTGCATCCCATGTGCCTAAAGGCATGAGTCCGAAGAATTCATCGAATATTCTTCTGAAACCTATTTCTCCGATATGAAAAGATCCGAAGGACCACATAAGAATAAATACTGCTGTATTGGTGAGTAACAACGTCTTCACCACAGGCGGGAAGAACTGAAATCCCCCGAACATCGATGGACGATAATAATTACCTTGATTGCCGTAGTTAGACATGAGATTTACGATTTATTGATTTGATGTTTTAATGATATTCTGCGCCAGAGGCGTATCCGCCTTAGGCGGAGATTTGGTGATTTAATGATTTTGAGATTTTGTGATTGAAAGAAAAAGCTGTCAGCATTCAGCCTTTAGCCAACAGTCTATCTCCTTTTACCTTCTGCCTTTTACCTTTTACTTTTTATTTGCTACTTCTCACTTATCATTCAACGCTGCTACGCCGGGAAGAACTTTGCCTTCCAAAAACTCCAGCGAAGCTCCACCGCCCGTGGAAACATGCGAGACGGCTTTATCGAGTCCGGCTTGCGCAATTGCCGATGCAGAATCTCCTCCGCCAACAATCGTGGTGGCACCTTTCTTCGTTGCATCTGCTAACGCCTGGGCAACCGCTGTAGTCCCTTTTGCGAAATTCGACATTTCGAATACACCCATCGGACCGTTCCATACGACCGTCTTCGCTTTCAAGATTTCGTTTACAAACAACTTGATCGTCTCAGGACCGATATCCATTCCCATCCAATCAGAGGGTATTGCGTTGATATTCACTGTTTTCGTTGCAGCCGCATTGTCGAACTTATCGGAGACAACACAATCAATGGGCAAGAGCAGCTTCACGTTCTTTGCCTTAACTTCATCTAATATTTTCTTTGCAAGATCAACCTTGTCTTGTTCTAACAACGATTTCCCGATTTCCATTCCCTGTGCTTTATAGAATGTAAACATCATACCACCGCCGATAAGGAGTGCGTCGACTTTTCCCATCAAATTTTGGATAACGTCAATTTTGCCGGATATTTTAGCACCACCGATGATTGCAACGAACGGTTTCGCCGGATTCTCCACTGCCTTGCCGAGATAGGCAAGTTCTTTCTCCATCAAGAATCCTGCAACCGCAGGCAAGTAATGCGCAATTGTTTCCGTAGAGGCGTGTGCGCGGTGTGCGGTTCCGAACGCATCATTCACAAACACATCACCATACGACGCAAGTTCCTTTGCCATACGTTCGCGATCTGCTTCATCCTTACTTGTTTCTTCTTTGTGGAATCGCGTATTTTCCAGCATCAATATTTCGCCTTCTTTCAATCCATCGACCATTGCTTTCGTTTCCGGGCCAATGGCGGCCGGGGCAAGTTTCACAGGCTTGTTGAGCAGCTTCGAAAGATGCTCGACAATCGGCTTCATCTTGAATTTACCCTCGATGAACTTTGCTTCATCAAACGGTTTGCCGTCTTTCTCGGCTTTCTCTTTTGCCTTCTGTGTATCCTTTTTCGGATCGCCGAGGTGCGACATCAGCACAAGGTACTTTGGCTTCTTTTCGAGAATATAATTAATAGTAGGCAGCGCTGCACGCATGCGAACATCATCTTGAATGACGCCGTTCTTGAGAGGTACATTGAAGTCCACGCGCATAATCACGCGTTTCCCTTTGAAATCAATATCGGTCACAGTTTTTTTATTCATAGTCTTCTCCGGAAAGAGAGATGGATGTTAATCATGAGGATTCATATAAAAAAGGGCTTCGACCTTTGAAGTCATCAGCCCGATGGAAAATAACAATCTGCCCGAGGTTGGACGCGACGGGCAGAAAGAAACACCTCTGAATTTTTATAATTTTGATGCAATCAAAGCGGTCAGGTCAACTGTGCGGACTGAATATCCCCACTCGTTATCATACCAAGACACAACTTTAAAGAATCTCTTTTCACCCTTCAAGTTGTTTTGCACTGTTGCAAGAGAATCATAAATAGACGAACGATCATCATGAATAAAATCAGTCGAGACGACTTCTTCCTTGCAGTACCCGAGAATACCTTTCAGATAGGTTTCGGATGCTTTCTTCATCAAACCATCGATTTCTTCAATGGAACTGTCACGGGCTGAACGGAATGTCAAATCGATAACCGATACATCCAGAGTCGGAACCCGGAACGACATACCTGTCAATTTACCTTTTACCATTGGTAAAACTTCTCCAACAGCCTTTGCAGCGCCAGTGGTGGAGGGAATGATATTTATGGAAGCCGCACGACCGCCCCGCCAGTCTTTCTTTGACGGACCGTCGACAGTCTTTTGCGTTGCAGTAGTCGAATGGATCGTTGTCATCAATCCGGTTTCAATACCGACACCTTCTTTAATAATTACATGCACCAACGGAGCCAAACAGTTGGTTGTGCACGATGCATTGGATACGATATTATGTTTTGCAGGATCGTATTCATTATCGTTCACACCCATAAGAAGCGTCTTAACATCGCCTTTTCCAGGCGCCGAAATGATAACTTTCTTTGCACCTGCAGCCAAGTGACCTTTTGCTTTTTCAGAATCGGTGAACAGACCTGTAGATTCGATTACGATATCAACACCAAGTTCTTTCCAGGGTAATTGTGATGGTTCTTTCTGAGCCATGACACATTTGATTTTGTGGCCGTTTACAACCAGCACATCATCTGCTTCAACCGAGGGGCTGCTCTTTTCGCTGCCGAGTGTGCCGCGGAAATGTCCATGAATCGAATCATATTTCAATTGATATGCGAAATATTTTGCATCTGTGCTCACATCGACGACGGCAACGACATCTAATGTTTTGCCGAGGACACCTTTATCGGCCATCACGTTGATGATTTGTCTGCCTATGCGGCCGAAACCATTAATTCCAACTTTTACTGCCATTGTAATTGTTCCTCCAAAGAGATTATATGTAAGATATGCGATTTCAATACTTGCTAACTTATTAAAGTTAGTCAGAAATCACAGAAAATGCAAGAAGGTGTGACAGAGAGAGTCACAAGTCAATAGCACTTAAGTAAAGTTGTGTCACATGATGCTGGTAATAGGACAGAATAGCATGCAAATTTAAATTTGTTTTTTATTCAATTGAGTTTTGATTGCAGAAAAAAGCATCTTGACTGAGCATCAAAATGGTCGTATATTAGAATACCAAAGATCGCGGGGTGGAGCAATTGGTAGCTCGTCGGGCTCATAACCCGAAGGTTGCAGGTTCAAGTCCTGCCCCCGCTACAAAAAACAAAAAATCCCGGCTTGTCCGGGTTTTTTTGTTTTTATAGTAATTGGATGATTGAAGTTCAAGCGGAACGTTTTATGTGACGTGCCGCAGTTTTTATGCGGCATCCTGCCTGCCCGCCGAAGTGAAACGTAGGCGTGGTCCCCGCTACGAAGTCTAAAGAAGAATCCTCGTTGGTGAGAACCAGCGAGGATTTTTCGGTTTACAGTATAACTTTAACAAGATGTTTTGCTCTTCCTGATCTTTTGACACCCACGCTCATTAATAATTAGTATCACACTTCACTTGATTCAATCTTCTGGACAAGCCGAGCTTGTTGAGCGTTGTCTGCGAAATCCCGCTGTTTTTTAGTCCGTTTCGATATTCATATCGAAACGCGATCTCGACGAAGTCGGACGGGAAGCGCCTGGTTAGCCAGCAAAACAATTATTTTACAAATATTATTATAAGCAAAACAAGTGAGACGACTAACGACAACGATGAAATCGACAATGCAAGCAGTGTTCTACTTGAAATAATTTTGCTGGCGTTAGATAGTTCGTTTAACTGAACAGCAATTTTTTCAATCAGGTCTGCTTGTTCAAGTTCATTTTGTTCTAGAAGAGTTATTCTCTTATCTAATAGTTCTAATGAGACTTTGTGCTGTTTCCCGCCTTCTTTCGAAGTACTCCCGAAGTATTTGTTTACACTGCTGAAAATCTTTTCGCCAGCTTCAACAATGATCGGACTATATTTCAAGATTTTATCCCACGGTATTATCGAAAGAATAGTAAGAACACCCATTGGATTATCCTCCTTTGTTTGTTGAAGAACGTTTTGCCGCCTAACAGGCGGAGCCCTATAACTGTAACACGCGAAGCGTGTTACTTCTTTTAAAGTTCATTCACTTCACTTTTGAGCCAAAGGCTCATAAGCCTCTGGCTTACAAATCTGCACTGCACCGTTACGCGCCATGCTTAACGTACNNGGAGCGCCTGGTTAGGCAGCACGTATATCCGTACCACGATAACACATACACCAATCTATTTGACTTCCGATTTTGCTTTGTTGATCTCACGCTTGTCTGCTTGGTCATCATCGTTGTCTCCCGTAAAGAGCTTAACCAAATGAAAAAGATGGTACGGGCGTAGCATTAGATACAAACCTATGATAAGATGAAGGCCAAAATTCATGAGATCGTGTTCATGGCTATAAGATTGTGGCTTGATATATCCAATCCAGTGACTAAAAAGGTTGGCAAAACTAAAAATAGCATCGACTAATTGTATAACACCTAATAATCTAGCACCAACAACAAAAATATCTTTTCTCATAGAACTTCTCCTATAAAAAATGGAATTAATGTATTATGTCGGTTCGTGCAGCCTAACGGATGGCAACTAAGCT
>PLMS01000138.1 GCA_003142575.1 Ignavibacteriota bacterium | reverse complement strand
TCTGTTTGGACTGATGTATGGATTTCCCGGAAAGAAATTAATCTTTATGGGGGGAGAATTCGGACAGCGAGACGAGTGGAATCATGACAAATCACTCGACTGGCATCTTACCCAATACCCACCGCATGCTGGTATCCAAAAATGGATAACGGACTTGAACCATGTTTATCGCGAAGAAAGTGCACTCCATCAAGTGGATTTTCACTATTCCGGATTTGAATGGATAGACTTCCAAGACAAGGCGAACAGCATTATAGCGCTTATGCGGAAATCGAATGATGGTTTTGAGAAAGTCATCGTTGTCTACAACTTTACACCGGTGCCTCGAATAAATTATCGTCTCGGTGTTCCGGAAGAAGGGCAGTATCGAGAGATTCTGAATAGTGATTCTTCCTACTATCAAGGGAGTAATGTCGGCAACATTGGAAAAATAAAAGCTGAGTCCATACCGCGTCATGGCAGACAGTTCTCATTAAATTTAACACTGCCGCCGCTTGCTGCCGTGTTCTTAAAACGTATCCCATAAATTCATCTTAGGTATTATGCATCGTGGATAAAAAAAACAAAGAATCGTATGTCTGAAATAAATCCAACACAAGACCGGCAGACTGAAAGTGTATTGCGAAAGACCTGGCATGAAATCACTCAACCATTTATTGATCTGGTGCATGCTCCGCGTGCATTATGGGGAGTGAATCTGGCTTATACGATTGAAGGACTTTCCTACTTTGGGATTCTTACATACTTAGCTATTCATTTCTCAGATTTCGTCTTCAAAGGTGTCGAGCACGCAGATATATGGTCTCACGAAATGGTCATGGTTCTGACTGCCGGTATCGCAATTGCTATGGTCCTCTTAGGTTTTGTACCGGACAAGTTGGGGGTCCGCCGCGCTCTCATATTTTCATTCGTATTTCTCCTCATAGGAAGAATTGTGATGTCGGCCGCTCCAACGGTCTTCGGGATGATGCCAAATGGAATCTGGTCATCCCTGCACATTCTCACAATGGTAGGGATTATTTTTGTCATTATCGGATATGGTGTCTATCAACCTGCCGCGTATGCCGCTGTACGACAGTTTACCACGCCTAAAACAGCTTCTATGGCATATGCAATGCTTTATGCGCTTATGAACGCCGGTTCATCGTTGGCAATGATGGCCTTCTTGCTACGTGATGACAAATTTCTAGGCCTCGGTATAAATGGGACTTTTTGGGTTTACACTGCGCTCACTCTTGTTTCGCTGCTTGTGACCATCTTTGTTTTATCAAAAAAAACAGTTGAGAAAACACTCGCAAGTGTAAGAGCAGAAAATGCTTCGATAGCATCAGATAACAAACTACTTGGAACAGAAAAACAGAAAACTGACATTGGAAAGCTGCCCATCCCATCTAAAGTTCCTACCACTTCGTGGATTGTTCTTGCCGGTATTCTGATAGCAATCTATTTTCGAGTTCCTGATCCATGGCGTTATATTCTCGAAGCGATTGTGCTTGCAGTTCCTATTATCATCGCACTTTTACCGGATCGCCTCAAAGTTCCTGTCATTCGTTGGGTTGCTGCACATCCCTTGGCAGACCCGAGATTTTTTTTCTTTATCTTCGCACTCATGCCGGTGCAGACACTCTTCACATATAATTGGCTTGTGTTGCCTCAATACATTTCCCGGGCTTTCGCTGGCGGTTGGATCGGCGACTATTATGAGATTGCATCCAATGCAAATCCTATTCTTATCTTCATACTTGTACCGGTAATTACGGCACTCACGTACAAGAGAAATGTGTACAATATGATGGTCTGGGGAACGTTCGTTATGGGTTCTTCAGCATTTATTCTGGCACTTGGACCGACCCCACTAACCCTTATTGCATACATCATTCTCATGACAATTGGTGAAGCTATGTGGTCGGCACGTTTTCTTCAATACGCTACAGAAATTGCACCCGCAGATCGAGCGGGACAATACCAGGGAGTGGCACAACTCCCATGGTTTCTTACGAAGTTTCTCGTTCCACTACTATATTCGGGCCAAATAATGGAGCGTTACTGTCCAGCAGAAGGCCCGAAAGACACTGGACAAATGTGGCTCATCTTCGGATTTATTGCAGTTATGAGCCCAATTTTATTGTTGCTTGCACGCAAATGGATGATGAAGGATTTCAAAATCAAACACGAGGGATAGAAATTATTAAATAAATTGAGCTCAATATCCAAAAGAAAAAGAATTGCACTTATCGCCGGCGTACTCATTCCTGTTTCAGTTATTGTGATTTTATTAATGCCGAACCATCAATCATTGGTGCTGCCACAATCGATTCTTCAGCTTCGTCTCACAGAAGAAATTCGCGGTAAGCAAGCGCAGGAAATAGTTAATAGAATGTATAATATATCAGTGACGCCGGATGAGAATGTCGTTGGCACGTATTTCTGCACTGATGGTGGAGCTAAGTTATCCGTCTCTCTCTATGATTCTCGGATAATCGCAGAAGGAAAGTTTGAGAAAATTGGCGATTTTATCCGCAAGGGAGGTGGCGATTTCACACACTTCAAGGAGATTCAAGTTCAAAGGACCAAAGTGTATACTTGCCTCGGACTCGGTCAAGCACATTTTTTCTTTCTTCATGAAAAAAATATTTATTGGTGGGCAGCAGATTTGCAAATAGCACAGGCATCGATGCAAGAGTTGGTTGGGATTGTGAAAAACGCGAAACAGAAATAAATAGGAATAATAGGATGAAGGTGCACGTAGCAGTCGTTCAAACAAATCCGATATTTGGTGAAGTCAAAAAGAATATTCAAGATGCTTTGGATTTGATGGAAACAGTTAAAGCGGATCTTTATGTGCTCCCAGAACTTTTTAATACGGGATACAATTTTATAGATCAAAAGGAATCGATTGCATTGGCAGAGGAAGCAGGCGGAATGACTTGTAAAATGCTTTGCAAATTCACGAAAAAGCAAATGTGCTATATTGCATATGGATTTGCAGAGAAAGCTGACACGATATATAATTCCTCGTCTCTTATTGGTCCAGAAGGCTTCATCGGTGTGTACCGAAAAGTGCACTTATTTTATCGGGAAAATATTTTATTTGCGCCGGGGAATCTTGGTTTCCCTGTCTTCGATTTGCCTTTTGGTAAAATTGGGATGATGATTTGTTTCGACTGGCTGTATCCTGAAAGTACACGTTCACTTGCACTGAAAGGAGCACAGCTCGTTGCTCATCCCTCTAATCTCGTTCTTCCATACTGTCCAGATGGAATGGTCACGAGAGCTTTGGAAAACAAAGTATTTACTGCTACAGCTGACCGGGTAGGAGAAGAAAATCGAGGTGGTATTGATTTGAAATTCATTGGGACAAGCGAGATTGTAGCACCCGACGGTAAAATCCTTTTCCGCCTTGGAAAAAGTGAACCGGCAATAGGCGTTGTTGATATAGATTTTTCTTTAGCCGATAAAAAGCAGATCAATGAATATAATCACTTGCTCAAAGGGCGAAGACCGGATCAATACTCATTATAATACAGAGTTGATATAGCTGTGATGTTGTCGTATATTTGATTCAAGGTGAATATATTATGCCCCCGTAGCTCAGATGGATAGAGCAGCGGTTTCCTAAACCGTTTGTCGGAGGTTCGAATCCTCTCG
>PLMS01000085.1 GCA_003142575.1 Ignavibacteriota bacterium | reverse complement strand
TCCTGAAAATTCAGTTAGACTTGGCTGGGCACATGGTGCTTTGCTTACAACGTACCCCGGTGATACAACTATGGCAACAGTTGAAGATGTTAAAGCGCTTGCTCAGGGTGGCTCAGCTAGAATTCAGCGTTAACCACCAAAAGTGGTTTTAATTTATCCTGTTAGAAGCGGGGTAAAAATGTTGTTCAGATCTCTCTACTAGCGGTGAGGATGTTCATTAAAAGAGGAACAAATTTAAGTGAGAAAATGTATCTGACGGGAATTTAGATCGACTTTCTCATTAATATAAAACACAATATATAATAGGTAAAAAGTTCATGCTGCTTTATGCTAAGGGTTCGGAAAATACGGCGCTTACGGAAAACGAAATAAAAGAGGGTATTTATATAGCATTTGAAAAATTAGGCGATAGGAAAAAAGTTTTAGCATTGCCTCCTGATTTTACCCGCTTCCATTCAAGAGCAGGTGAAATAACCCGTTTTTCTTATGAATATTACAAGGAAAAGATGACTGATATTCTTCCTGCACTCGGGACTCATTTTCAGATGACGGAGGAGGAAATTGATACTATGTTTGGTGCTGTGCCAAAAGATCTTTTTCGTGTTCACAGATGGAAAGAAGATTTATATACTCTTGGAGAAGTACCTTCTGAATTTATAAAAGAAGTATCGGAAGGGAAATTAGATTATAAATGGCCTGCTCAGGTTAATAAACTTCTTGTTGACGGAAAATTTGATTTGATACTTTCTATCGGTCAAGTGGTTCCACATGAAGTTGTAGGAATGGCAAATTATAATAAAAATATTCTTGTCGGTACCGGCGGACCTGAAGGGATTAACAAAAGTCATTTTCTCGGAGCTGTGTACGGAATGGAACGCATTATGGGACGTGCAGACAATCCGGTACGACGCGTTTATAATTATGCATCAGATCATTTTGCAAAACATTTGCCGATCGTCTATGTTCAAACGGTTGTCTCGCGCGGTGCAGATGGACAACTGAAAGTTCGCGGTCTCTATATTGGCGATGATATGGAATGCTTTAATCTTGCAGCAGCATTATCGCTCAAAGTAAATTTTCAAATGGTTGAAGAGCCATTGAAGAAAGTTGTCGTGTATCTTGATCCATCGGAATTTAAGAGTACCTGGCTTGGCAACAAGAGTATCTATCGTACTCGCATGGCAATTGCCGATGGAGGAGAACTGATCGTTCTGGCTCCGGCTCTAAAAGAATTTGGCGAGGATAAACAGATAGATGCGCTGATTCGTAAATATGGTTATGTCGGTACACCAAAAGTATTGGAACTTGTGAAAGACAAAGATGACCTGAAAAACAATTTAGGCGCAGCTGCACATTTGATTCATGGCTCGTCGGAAGGACGCTTCTCGATTACGTATTGCCCTGGGTATCTTACGAAACAGGAAATCGAAAGTGTCAACTTCAAATATGCAGAGTTGAATGAGATGACGAGGAAGTACGATCCCGAAAAACTCAAAGATGGTTTTAACACCATGCCCGATAGGGAGAAGATATTCTATATTTCAAATCCAGCATTGGGTTTGTGGGCTTATCAAGATCGTTTCAAATAACCTGAAAATTCATTATCGTGTTCTACACATCAACTACTCACTTATAGGAAGAACAAATATGGAACAAAAAGCTGATTTTGGATTAGTCGGATTAGCGGTCATGGGCGAAAATCTTGTACTGAATATCGAGAGCCGCGGATTTACCGTCGCCGTATTTAACCGAACGACAGAAAAAGTAGATAAGTTTTTACAGAGTCGAGGCGCAGGAAAGAAATTTATCGGTGCGCATACGATTCAAGAACTCGTTGCTGCCTTGAAACGCCCGCGCAAAGTGATGCTCATGGTCAAAGCAGGGAAGGCAGTGGATGAATTCATCGAGAAGCTGATTCCTTTCCTCGAACCAGGCGATATTATTATCGATGGTGGTAATTCACATTTTCCTGATTCCATCCGAAGAACAAAGTATCTGGAGAGTAAAGGTTTATTGTTTATCGGCACAGGTGTTTCTGGCGGCGAAGAAGGTGCATTGAAAGGACCATCCATTATGCCCGGCGGTTCAGCAGCGGCATGGCCGGCTGTGAAACCGATCTTTCAGGCAATTGCAGCAAAAGTGGAAGATGGTACACCCTGCTGCGATTGGGTTGGCGATAACGGCGCAGGTCACTTCGTAAAGATGGTGCACAATGGCATTGAGTACGGCGATATGCAGCTTATCTGCGAATGCTATCAGATGATGAAAGAAGGTCTGGGCATGAGCAATAAAGAGATGTATGAAGTCTTCAATCAGTGGAACGAAGGCGAATTGAATTCTTATCTTATCGAAATCACTCGAGATATTCTCAATTATAAAGATGAAAAGAAAAAGTATGTTGTCGATTCTATTCTCGATACAGCCGGACAAAAAGGAACTGGGAAATGGACCAGTGTTGCCGCACTCGATCTTGGTATTCCCATGACGATGGTATCGGAAGCTGTCTTTGCACGTTGTCTCTCTGCTATTAAAGATGAACGTGTTATCGCTTCAAAGATTTTGAAGGGACCTGCAAAGAATAAAATCAGCGGCAATAAGAAGAAGTTTGTAGAAGATATCCGCAAGGCAATGTATGCTTCGAAGCTCACTTCCTATGCTCAGGGATATATGTTGATGAAGGAAGCTGCAAAGGAATATAAATGGGATCTGAATTACGGCGGCATTGCACTTCTGTGGCGCGGCGGATGTATTATTCGCAGCACCTTCCTCGGAAAAATCAAAGTTGCATATGATAAAAATCCAAAACTCACAAATCTTCTTCTCGATCCATACTTTAAGAAGATCATGACGAACTGCCAGGAATCATGGCGGAAGGTTGTCGCAACTGCAGCTCAGGTCGGAATTCCGATGCCATCAATGAGTTCTTCGTTAGCATTCTACGATGGCTATCGCCACAAGAGACTGCCGGCAAATCTCTTGCAAGCACAGCGTGATTACTTTGGCGCGCACACCTATGAACGCATCGATAAACCGCGCGGCGAGTTTTTCCATACAAACTGGACAGGTCGCGGCGGCGATACAGCTTCATCGACGTACATCGCATAAAATCTTTAGAGATGCTGTTGAACTTCAAAACCCCGATGCTTTATATTCGTCGGGGTTTTATTTTTCTCTATATCAATGATTGGAACATAATGGGAAATAAATATGAAAAATAATGTCTGTATTCTCATAAAAATAATTTTCTGGATATTGTTTGTAGGCCTATCTTTTTGCCTGGCGGCAAGTCCTTTGCAAAGAGACAGCGGCGCCCAATCCGATACTACTAAAATTACAGAATGGGAATTATCGTCGATATTGGAATCATCTCCCCAAGGGATGACGGTTGTTGGAAAGCCGGAAATAGTGTATTGTCCCTATGGTAAAGCGGTTCAGTTTGACGGGCAAGATGATGCAATGATACTCGATACCAATCTATTGGTGAATATGCATCAATTTACTATTGAAGTCATTATGCGCCCGGATACAAATGGACAACGTGAACAACGGTTCCTTCATTTCGGAGAGGTGCAAGGGGAACGTGTGATGATCGAGACGAGATTAACGAAGAATGATCAATGGTACCTTGACACGTACATGAAATCCGGACAAACCAGCAAAACGCTTGCGGATTCCACGAAACTTCATCCGCTCAATCAATGGTATCATGTTGCCTTTGTTGCGAATGATGGAAAGATGAAAACGTATGTCAATGGCAGGAAAGAGCTTGAAGGACAAATTCCTTTTTCGCCATTTACATTAGGTAAAATTTCTATTGGTGTAAGGCTCAATCGCGTAAATTGGTACAAAGGAGCGATTTATAAAATCAAAATTACACCAATGAAATTGGGACCGGCACTCTTTATGAAACAATAATCAATCGTATTAGATTGCATCTGTAAAAAGTGAAAACTGTCCCCACCCAATCATACAACAAGATTTCATCCTTTCCTACCTCTGTCAAGGAAATGCGGGAACTTGGCTGGGAACAAGCCGACGTCATATTATTTACAGGAGATGCATTTGTCGACCACCCGGCATTTGGTGCAGCGGTTGTTGCACGGGTATTGGAAAAAGCCGGATATACAGTCGCCATTGTTNNCGTTCCCCAGCCTAATTGGCGCGATGACCTCAGGGATTTTAAGAAATTAGGAATACCAAAACTGTTTTTCGGAGTGACATCGGGTAATATGGACTCGATGATCAACCACTATACAGCAAACAAACGCCTCCGTTCCAACGATGCATTCACACCCGGAAATAAGGCAGGGCAGAGGCCTGATTATGCTGTAACAGTATATTCTAAAATACTGAAATCACTCTATCCTCAAGTTCCCTTAATCATCGGGGGGATTGAAGCTTCACTCC
Organism: Ignavibacteriota bacterium; assembly: GCA_003142575.1. GTDB lineage: Bacteria > Bacteroidota > Ignavibacteria > UBA10030 > UBA10030 > Fen-1298. The sequence goes on along the minus strand of PLMS01000085.1, from coordinate 4,002 downwards.
GCAGGCTTACGCATTACGATTATTGGAGTGACTCTTTGAAACCTTCCATAGTGATCGATTCAAATGCAGATCTCCTTGCCTATGGAATGGCTGAAAAATCTATTGTTGCAGTGGCAAAGAGATTAAACAGAGGAGAAAGAATTGAAAGCATAAAACAAATTCCGCAAACGGCTTTTCGTGCAAAAGAATTTCCTTCCGCACAAAATGATACAATAATTTTACTAGCGTCGTATGAAGAATGCGTGAAGAGTAAGAAAGCGTTTGCGCGCAATTTTGTGATTACCGAAGAGGAATCAAATAAACTTGAACAGCGGGCTCTTGCTGAAAAAGCAGGAAAAGAATGGGTCATTGTAAATCCGGCGTATCCGCCGCTTTCGCAGAAAGAAATTGACAGTATTTATAATTTGCCGTTCACACGTCTGCCACATCCACGCTATGATGGCAAAGAGCCGATTCCGGCGTATGAGATGATCAAAGATTCTGTGACAATTCATAGGGGATGTTTTGGAGGTTGTTCGTTTTGTACTATTTCCGCTCATCAGGGAAAATTTATTTCAAGCCGTTCTAAAAGTTCTATACTGAAAGAACTGAAGACAATTGTTCATGCTCCATCTTTTAAGGGACACCTTACCGATTTAGGCGGACCTTCGGCAAATATGTACGAGATGAAAGGTATTAATGCCAAGCAATGTGCCGTATGCAAGCGACCGTCGTGTCTATACCCTGTTCTTTGTAAAAATTTAGATACTAATTACACTCCGCTCATTGAACTCTATAAAGAAGCGAGAAAAGTGAAAGGAATCAAAAATATTACTGTTGGAAGCGGAATCAGGTACGATCTTATCCTCGATAAAAAGAATAAGCCCGTCGATCCTTCGGCGCTCGAATATTTTAAGGAGCTTGTCGTTCATCATGTTTCGGGCAGATTAAAAGTTGCTCCGGAACATACTTCAGAAAAAGTTTTAAAACTCCTGCGAAAACCTTCCTTTGATTCGTTTGTACATTTATATAACCGGTTCACGGAGATTTGTCAGGAATATGGATTACACCAGCAATTGATCCCGTATTTTATATCAAGCCTGCCGGCAAGCGGGCTTGACGAAATGGCGGACCTTTCTGTGCAAATGCAAAAATTGAATATGAAACTTGAACAGGTTCAGGATTTTACTCCAACACCCATGACCCTCGCCTCAGTGATGTTCTATACCGGATTCGATCCTTATACTTTGGAAAAAATGATTATACCTCGTTCGATTAAGGAAAAGAAAATGCAGCAGCTCTTTTTCTTCCTCTATGATAAAGCAAAGCGTATGGAACTTAAAGTTGAACTTTCCAGAGCGAAGCGGTTTGACATTATCCAACTTCTTGGTTTGTAGCTTGTAGAGAGCTTGCAAGCTAAGGTAAATAAGATTTTAGTATCTTTAAATCGGGAACGTTTCGTAGAGAGCAATCGCGATCAAATAAACCATTTTATTAAAGCATGATCCAATAAAATATGCTCTCGGGGAGACGCAAATATATACTATTTGCTTTTGTATTGCAAATGTAATACATTATAAGAGACGAAGAAAGGACACATGGTATGGCAAGAACGGCGATGGTGCAAGCACGAATTGAACCGGAATTGAAAAGCAAAGTAGAAAACATCCTCAACGCGCTTGGAATAAACACAACGGATGCAATCAATATTTTCTTTAAGCAGGTGCAGCATGCGAACGGAATACCGTTTGATGTGAAGATACCGAATAAAGAGACACGCAAGGCGATTGCCGAAGCGCGACAAGGAAAAGGGAAGAAGTTCAACTCCACGAAGGCTCTCTTAGCAGAGCTTGCAAAGTGATGTTGACACTCCGAGGGGTTTCGCAGTTCAAGAAAGATTACAAGCGGTGTATAAAACGCAGATGTGAAATTGTAAAATTACACACAGTTATTGAACTGCTTACAAACGGTAAGAAGTTAGACGCAAGGTATAGAGACCATTCACTGCTCGGTGAATATCGAGATTGCCGGGAGTGCCACATTGAACCGGATTGGCTTCTCATCTATAAATTGACTGAGAATACGTTAATACTCATTCGAACAGGGACACATACAGACTTGTTTGAGTGAAGGAATCGAGGAAGGTGAAGGGCATTAAACACCCATGACTCTCGCCTCGGTGATGTTTTATACCGGATTCAATCCTTATACTTTGGAGAAAATAAATATACCGCGATTGATAAAGGAAAAGAAAATACAGCAGCTCTTTTTCTTCCTCTATGATAAAGAGAAACGGATGGAACTTAAAGTTGAACTTTCTAAAATGAAACGATTCGACATCATCCAACATCTCGGCTTGGAGCTTCCACTACTTTAGAAATATGATAAGACGAGACTCCATTATTGCTCCAAGAAATTTAAGATAGCATTTATGCTTTCTTCGGGTGATTCTTCGTGCGGAATATGGCCGCAATTTGGAATGATCACCAATTTTGAGTTCTGAATATCTTGGTGCAACCTTTGACCTTCCTTTAAAGGAATTGCCGGATCATTTGAGCCCCAAATGATTAAAGTAGGCACAGCAATAGTTTTGATTAATGCTGAGATAGAATCTGGATTTGCAGGAATAATTTGTTTAGCACACTCGACGAATGAATTATAACTCCCTGGTTGGTTAAAATATTCAGCATATCTTATTATCCTCTCTTCAGACAATTTGCTTTCATCATAAAAAAGATTGTGCAAAACAAAGCTTGCCATGAGACGAGTTGGGACAAGATTCATAACTACCCAATTCATGAATGGTTTTCTAAGAATATCAATGAAGTAGGGAAATTTTTGCACATAAGCAGAGGCATCTATGAGAACTAACCGACGAATAATACCAGGAGCATGTCCGGATCGGTCTTTGAGATAGGTAAATATTGCGACTGCACCACCATAGGAATGACCCACAAGAGTAATATCACGGAGATTATGTGCCTTGAGAAAAGCAAGAACGATCTCAGCTTGATCTTCGAGAGAATATTTGCCGTCGTCAGGTTTTGAAGACAAACCAAATCCCTTGAGGTCTAAAAAGAAGAGCGTACTTCCTTTGGAAAGCGGTAATTGGATGTCTCGCCAAGTTTCTACAGAAGCTCCAAAACCATGGAGAAATACAAGAGTGGAGTTCCCATTGCCGTGAACCTCGTAGTTGATTTGTATTTTATCGGAATAATCGAAGGTCCCTTTCAAAAAATCAGTCTCTTTGCTGATATTCATTGAACAGCTGCTTAAAAACAATAGCAAAAGAACAACAACGATTGATTTACGCATCTCTTTTTGGATTTAATTTGATATCCATTGCAAATAAATAATTATAGCATTTCGATATTTCAAAATGCAACCTAACGGATGGCCACTGCTGCAACATTGTTAATAACAGGGAACAAAAAGGAAAAGACACATTGAGTGACCACTCCCAGAATTCCCCAAACCTAATACATTCAATGAAAATCTACGATATCGATGTTCAAATAGCAACAAAAACCCTCCCTTTGCTATCGCGGCGGGAGGCTGTTATTCTCCAGATAAATACAGAATGCCTTTAAGAAAAAAACTTGTATTCACTTTCATCATTTGGTATATTTATTACGTACTTAAAGAAACACGATTGGTTATTCTGAGATAGAGAAAAATTATTTCCTCTCCTTACAGGAGAGGGTTACTTGTCCGCCATTTTTTTGGCGGAGGATGAGGTCAAAGAACAACAGACCCNNCCCTAAGAGGGGAGGAAACCAATGAGAAAATTGTATTAATGAAGAATGCACCCGTAGTTCGAAAATTGCCTACGAGTGTTTTGTGCGAGTAGATGCAATTTTCAGAATCCCGCCGTTGTCTGGCGGGATTCAATTCAGGAAAGATTACGCACCCGTAGCTCAACCCGATAAACATCATCGCGGTTTCGCTCCGGTTGCTGACGCACCCGTAGCTCAACTGGATAGAGCATCAGCCTTCGGAGCTGAGGGTTGGGGGTTCGACTCC
>PLMS01000148.1 GCA_003142575.1 Ignavibacteriota bacterium | reverse complement strand
CTTGCGGTCGATAGGGAATCCTAGCACATCGTGGTACCATGCAAGGCTTGTGCCGAGATCTTTCACGGTCAGTGAGATCGAGAACGCACTGGCGTTGAAGGACTCAGACTCGGCGCGCTTGGCGGTGTTATCAGGAATTGTTGAATTGGTGGTCATAAGATTTCCTTTATGTGGTTTATAATCGTTTGGTTCTATTTCAACGTACTAAATCAGAAGAGTAGAAGCAATTTATTCCAACCCCCCCTGCTAAAAACGGGTCTGCGTCGTTTTGGTGTCACGCTTACGCGTGACGTTATAATACGCTCCCCTTTCACTTGAAAGGGGGAGTTCCGATGCAGTTCAATCGGAAGATATACAATAACAATCTGTCGCTAAGATTTCTTCATCCCGGTTAAAAGTTCTGTCCCGAATTGGGTCTTCGTCTTGCTAATCTTTTTGAACCCGGCCTCCTCCATCCAACTACGCACCTCCGATTCTGTGAATGTATCGCCTTCACGAGTGCCTACCAGCATATTGAGCGAGAAGTACGCTCCCGCCGCAGGCGAGGTTCGGTCGTCGTTCATTATATAATCCACTACGAGCAGACGTCCATCTGGATTCAGGACTTCAAACGCCTTCCTGAACAATTGTTTATTTATCTCCGGGGAGTTACTATGGATAATCGCAGACATAAATACGAGATCAAAACCATTTACCAGAGGATCTACTGTGTAATCACCCCCAACAACGCTGATGAGGCTGCCGAGGTTCTCTGCGTCGATATAGCCTTTTGTCAGGTTTATAACATTCGGTAGATCAAAAATTACCGCGGTTATCCCTTTTCTTGCGCGAACGAACGCCATTGAAAACACTCCGGATCCCCCACCGACATCGAGGACACGTTTTACTCCTTTCAGGTTGATCAACTTGACGATAGCCGGAGCCTGGCGAGTCGCCCGCATATGCATCGCTGCTATGAAAGCTTCTAACCAATTCACTCCGCTGCCGACCACCGGATCGTGCACGACTACTGATGACCCCTTGCGCACAGCATCCGTAAGAGTGCTCCACGTGTTCCAAAGGCTGACCTGATGCATGAGCCCTCCGAGGTAATCAGGTTTTCCTTTGACAAGGAAGCGTGATGTGAGTGGAGTATTTGAAAATTTCCCTTTCTTCTTGACGAGAAATCCGGAGGCACAAATAGCATTCAGCAACCTATCGGTTGCCCGTGGATTCGTTTGCGCCAGCTGTGCAGCTTCTTCGGAAGACTTCCACTCATCGCCGAGGTGGGTAAAAAGATCAAGCTCGAAAGCCGTCAAGAGAACCCGCGCCTCTCGAAAGACATAGACTGAATCCATTATTGCGGAAGGAGAAAGGTTTGATTTTTTTCCAGATGTGCGTTTTGCCATGATTACCTCATGCTTTCCGGATTTGTTTTATCAACATCTACTTGCATATAGTTTAACGTACTGATTCAGAAGAGCAGAAGCAATTTACTGCTTAAGGCCTGCCCCATCAACTTTGGCATCATCACGATATCGAAGCGGAACATTCGTCGTGAGTACTTCGTATTAATATCTATAATGTCAGGGAAACGGGAAGGAGGGTATACGTTATGCCGATACTAGGTAGATCTGGAATTCTTATCGAACGGGTAATACATTGGGCGATATGGATTTTGGTCTTCAGTTTTTCTATGGCTTATACTCTTTGTGCACAGGAATCGGACAAAAAGGAAATGCGCGATACTCTTATGAAAAATCCGCCTATCAATCAATCTCTCTTACGTAGTTATCATACAGAAATCATTCTTCCACCATCGTTGCGTGAATCCCCGATATATTCGCCCGGGTTCTTACATCAATCACTCACATATTTTCCTACTTCACTTTCATCGCAATTCCAACAGCAGATCGATGTTGTCTCACCATGGAAACAGGAGTTGGCTAAAGAGAAGGAACTCCGTACGCTGAAGTTTATTCTGCAGGCAGTCGAGGCCGGCGGGACTGCATATCTTCTGTATGAGCACTTCAGGAAGTACGGGTCGAAATATTAGGGAGACGGCATGCCGTCTCCCTGCGATAACAATTTGGAAAACCGGCCGATACTTCTTTCCGCTATAACGCTAGCGGAGGAGGATGAATCACCTTCTACCTTATGTACGCCCCTTGCTTCTCTCTTGCCGATGAAGTAGATTTATGCAAACAGGGAAAAAGTGTGTCTAACATATAAAAACTTAAGAAGGAGAATATTCTCATGAAATGGTATCATTACATTGCTTGTTTTTTTGCAGGGATGTTTATTGCAAATATGGTTCCTCACTTTATTCAAGGCATTTCCGGTGAAGCTTTCCCCACGCCATTTGCCAATCCGCCCGGTAAAGGTTTATCATCCCCGACAGTGAATGTGTTATGGGGTTTGTTTAACCTGATCATAGGGTATCTATTATTCAGGGCGGGGAAAATATCGAATTCCAATAAATGGACTGTGCTTTTATTTTTTACGGGTATTCTCGTCATGAGCGTGATGTTAAGTTACGGGTTTGCAGACATCCATCGCTAGCATTGTTAGTAATGTCAGTCCCGCCCGCCTGCTACGGGCAGGCAAAGCGGGATTCCTGACCGCACTAAAAGAATTTAATGAACGCTGAATCGGTGGTGGAAAATAGTTTTGGTAAATAATGATGAATTTGCGAAAAGTTAGGATTATTACTTTTAATGACTCGAGTAGTTGCACTGAATAAAACTCACTCTCGAAGGAGGTAGAAGCTATGGATCGCATTGAAGAATCCAAAAACAACAACGGCAATCTGTCCCGAAGAGGTTTTGTGAAATCGGGTTTGCTTGGGGGCCTGGCTGCAGCGGCACTCCCTGCTTTGGCGTTCGCGGAAAAAACTGTTTCTACTCCTGTGCCTCGTATCGACATTTCACCTTTTGAGTTGGAAGAGGCGAGCATAAGCGAACTTGCGGAAGGTATGGCTTCGGGCAAATACACTGCACGATCCATCGCGGAAAAGTATTTAGCACGCATCGAAGCAATTGATCGGCAAGGTCCAACACTTCGGAGCGTGATCGAATTGAATCCCGATGCTCTTGAAATCGCCGATGCGCTCGACAAGGAACGTAAAGAAAAAGGAGCACGCAGTCCGCTTCATGGAATCTCAATGTTGATCAAAGACAATATCGACACTGCAGATCGGATGGCAACAACCGCCGGCTCTCTTGCATTGGTGGGAGCAAAACCGTCGAAAGATGCGTTTCTCGTACAGCAACTGCGCAACGCGGGCGCAGTGATCCTCGGGAAAACAAACCTGAGCGAATGGGCGAACATACGCTCGAGCCATTCGACCAGCGGATGGAGCGGCAGAGGCGGATTGACGAAGAATCCGTATGCATTGGATCGGAATACATCAGGTTCCAGTTCCGGATCGGGCGCGGCTGTCGCTGCCAATCTCTGCGCGGCTGCAGTGGGGACGGAGACTGACGGATCCATCGTGAGCCCGTCATCTATCAATGGAATTGTGGGCATCAAACCAACTGTCGGACTCATCAGCCGCACGGGAGTGATCCCGATATCGCACACGCAAGATACTCCTGGACCCATGGCACGCACGGTGCGCGATGCGGCGATCGTCCTTGGTGTTCTCGCCGGGATCGACGCAGAAGATAAAGCAACCGGTGACAGTCGGGGAAAATCTTCAACCGACTATACTCAGTATCTCGAGGCAAATGGGCTGGAGGGAGCAAGAATCGGCGTGGTGCGAAAGTACTTTGGCTTCCACGCTGGCGTCGATAAAGTCATCAACGACGCATTGAATGTTCTCAAACAGCAGGGGGCGGTGCTGGTCGATCCCGCAGACATCCCGACGATAGGAAAATTTGATGATGCTGAGTTGAACGTTTTGATGTACGAACTTAAGGCAGATCTGAACGCTTACTTCGCGCGCCTTGGTGCGGGCGCACCCATTCATTCACTAAAGGAACTCATTGAGTATAACGAGAGGAATGCAAAATCGGAGATGCCGTATTTTGGGCAGGAACTTTTCCTGAAAGCGGAAGCAAAAGGGCCGCTGACGAGCAAGGAATACATCGATGCCCTTAAATTATGCCGCCGGATGTCGCGGAAGGAAGGGATCGATGCGACGATGAAGAAATTTAAATTAGACGCGCTTGTAGCGCCAACCGATAGCCCTGCTTGGCTCACAGACTTGATCGATAGTGATCACTTTCTTGGCGGCAGTTCAACCATCGCTGCAGTTGCGGGGTATCCGAGCATTACCGTTCCGGCAGGATTTGTTTTTGGCTTACCTATTGGGATCTCATTCTTCGGCCGCGCTTGGAGTGAGCCGACACTTCTTAAGTTTGCGTACGCTTTCGAGCAAGCGACGCACTCACGCAAACCGCCGAGATTTTTGTTAACGGCAGAGGTGGTAAAGAATTGAATATAGCATCGAAGGTCCTGATATGATAAAACGAATCATTCCAGCGGCACTATTGTTTCACGAATAAAAATATTATTACCAAGAGAGGTGTTCCTTATGAATACAAAATGGTCAATTTTCCTTCACACAATTTTTTGCTGTATTCTTGTGTTCTTCTTTAATGCTTGTTGTACTTTTCTTACTCAGCAAGAACCAATCAGCACTGGTATCATAGATGCTGACAATTCATACATACAGTATACGGGACGCTTCGATTTTACGAATCCCAAATGTGTTGCTTTCGATTGGGCTGGAGTGTATATCAAAGCACGTTTTAAAGGGACTCGATGCTCCATTCGATTGAATGATCAAAAAAATGAGTATGCGGTCATCGTTGATAATTATGCGCCGCGTTTACTGAAGACAGACACAACGAAAGTATATGAAGTAGCACATGGATTGTCCGACTCAATTCCACACAGTATCATGATTCAAAAACGAACAGACCCTTTTGTCGGCAAAGGTATATTTATGGGATTTATCCTCGACAGAGGGAAAAATCTTCTCCCACCCGATATACGACCGTCGCGTCGAATGGAGTTCATTGGTAATTCAATTACTTCTGGATATGGAGTTGAGGGAGCTAGCTCAGATTGTACCTTCAGCCCTGAAACAGAAAATGCATGTATGTCGTACGCTTCGATGACTGCGAGAGCGTTAAACGCAGAATATCAAATTATCTCATATTCCGGACGCGGAGTCGTGAGAAATTATGGCGATAGCAACAAGACATCGATAGATCCGATGCCGGCGTTATATGATCGTACATGCTTCTTTGATTCAACAAAAAAATGGAATTTTAAAGCCTGGATTCCCCAAGCTGTTGTCATCAATCTTGGAACAAATGATTTTTCTACTCTCCCTCATCCGGACAAAGTGACATTCCAAGATGCTTATATCCAATTACTTGAACGGATACGATATCTCTATTCAGGGGTTACAATCTTTTGTGTGTGCGGACCGATGATCGAAGAACCATGTGTAACATATGTAAAAGAGATCGTTGAGCAACAAAAGAAAGTAAGAGGAAGATACAATGATGTCTTCTTCATAGAAATTAGGAAAAGTGCTCTCACGAATTCCGATTGGGGATGCGAGATACACCCAAACATTTATGGGGCGAGTAAAATGGCAGACATTATCATTCCAACTATAAAACTGAGAATGAACTGGTAACTGGCCTATCCATGGAATATATATATGAGAAGAAACTATAGAGGTCGATGCGTTTTTATGACCGTTATGTAAAGATACACAACGCTGCCTCTCACCTCATCCTCTTCAAAAAATATCTAAACCATGATTGGCGGGATGAATAAAGAATCTATCGCGCTCTTATATCTGAATACTAGTCCTTGACATCTGCACACTATTTGTGTATATTTGATTCGATATACATCGAATCAAATAAAGATTGAAAACTCCGATAGAAATTGCTGAAAGTGTACAGATCATAAAGGCGCTCGCTGACAGTTCTCGTCTCACACTCATTCAGGCTCTCCGGGAACCTCAATGTGTTGAGGAACTCGCCCAGCGCTGCAATCTTGCTGCATCCACGGTGTGTTTCCATTTGGGAAGGCTGGAAAAAGCCGGACTGGTATTCAAACGAAAAGAGCAGTACTACGTTGTCTATGCGCTGAACGAAGCACTTTTCGATAAAAGCCTCCGTGAGCTGACATCATTCCGGAATGCAGAACACTCTATCCAGGAAGAACGCCTGCATCGCTACCGGGAAAAAGTCTTGAGGACTTTTATGAGGAACGGCCGGGTCAACCACATTCCGGCTCAACATAAGAAGCGCCTCATCGTGATGGGGGAGATTCTGCGACGATTCCATCCTGAGTCGATTTACCAAGAGAGTGAAGTGGATGCTCTCATCGGCGAATTATGCGATGATTATTGTACCATTCGGCGTGCATTCATCGACGAAGGAATGATGGTGAGAGACGGAGATAAGTACCGCGTCGTGAAGTCAACACTGGTTCCACCGGCAAGACATGTCACGGCGAACAAAGAACAATCAAGGACAACGAAAGTGAAAACAAAACAGGATATCAAGAGAGAGTACAAAGAAAGGAAGATACCTGCCGGCATCTTTCAAGTGAAGAATAGTGTGAATGGTAAAGTGCTGCTGGGAAGCAGCTTAAACCTTGAAGGACCGTTGAACAGTCACAAGTTCATGCTGAAAATCGGACGGCATCGCAACGAAGCGCTTCAGAAGGAATGGAATGAATACGGTCCGGATAAATTCGTTTTCGAGATCCTTGAAATTGTGAAGGTCAAAGAAGATCCGAACTTCAACCTGAGCGATGAATTGACACTGCTCGAGCAGATCTGGCTTGAGAAACTTCAGCCCTTCGGCAAGCGAGGGTACAACATCGATACACATATTCGTCAGGCATAGCAAAGGAAAACATGAAAGCTCTCCCTTTGGAAGATGCTTGGGTATGCGGCTGAGATAGTGCTGATATTTCAACAATGATCATCACTGGCACTTGCAAAAACGATAACCTCTCCCTATAACTCACATTGAAAGATTCATTCATAAAAGTATTTGAACCTGTTTTTGAAAAGATGGTATTCAAGATATTTTTTATTTACTATTGAAGCATCACAATAGAAAATATCATAACCACATTACTCATATTCAAGGAGAGACTATCATGAGAAAAATAACTGGTACCGCACTCGCTCTCTGTTGTTACGCAATGTCACTCTTCGCCCAGGTCGAATACAAGCAGAACTTTCTTTTGGCGTTGAGCAAACAGCCAGATATTAAGAACTGTGAAGCGGCTTATACATTTTTATGCTGTAAAAATGATATATGTGCCGTTTTCAATGCGACCAAAGCGACCTTAACAAAAGCACAAGAGGAATTGAGTGCCATACAGCTCGCGACCGGTAATGCGGCAATGTCTCCTGCAACCTCAACGATGAATGCTGAAGACGCGAAAAAACTTTCGGAAAAATTAGACAAAATGACAGAAGAAGAAAAACAACAATGGGCCACGCAAAATGCTCAGAACTATATGCCTTCGACGACTGCGCATGTGAATAAAGATATAGACAATCAGCCGGTGACTGAAGCGGTCAAATGTGTGACCGATCAGCAGGCAAAAGACCTGGAAAGCATGAATTTGACAACAGACTATTATACAGTCTCTACAGTTTAATTTAATACGGTTGAAAAAAAATACAAACCGAAAATAGAAGAAGCACTGAAAAAGTTTCAGACTGTTACCCGTACCACAGATTCCCCTTCATCTCCCGATCCATTATTTTTAGGAGAGATGAGCAGCGAAGAAGCTGCCAGGTTTGAAAAAGCAGTAGAAGAGTATAAGAAAACCGTACTGCCAATGTACAACAGCGAGATGAATGAAAAATTAAACTGTGTGATGCAGGCAGAGCATGGTTTGGTATCAACGTACACACTCGTTGAAGAAAAATTAGCGTCAACTGGTTATGGCGATGATGCACAAGAACCTTCCAATAAACTGCATCTCATTGTGGCTCACTTGAACGTTTTGCAAAAGGTGAAAACAGATATAGACATCTTTGCACAAGTTCTTTCTCAGTATGCCGATCAATATGCAGCTTTGATGAAGAAACCTTCGGTGGAAGAAGTCAACAAGAAGAAGGACTGAAGTCTGCTGCCCGGAATCTTCATCGGATGTCATCAGCAGCCATAACAAGAAGTAGTATCATTGTGATAGTATCCTTTATCGGTGAGGATAAAAATAAAAGATTGGAGAAATCATGAACTTATTCTTTCGAACACGAATACTGTTATTGCTGTTACTGCTCTGCAGCACGAACGCGTTATGCGGCGGTCCATTCTTCAATATTCTGGATTACGGTGCGCGCAATGATGGTTCGGCACGGGCTACAGAGGCGATCAACTCTGCAATCAAGGCGGCAAAAGCGGCAGGCGGTGGCACAGTGTACATCCCGGCGGGAGAGTATGTCACCGGTCCGATCGAATTGGTGAGCAATCTGGTTCTCCACATCGAGGCGGGAGCCATACTGCGTTTTCCGGCGGAACGTCTTCCATTCACAAAAGGAAGGCATCAAAGTATCGAATGCATCACGCCAGTTCCATTGATCGGCGGGCATGATTTGGAAAACGTTACCATAACGGGACGGGGTACAATTACAACGAGCAACGCTGAGTGGATGAAGATCATGGGAAGAAGCCCTGGGTCAGCCGCAGGACCAAATTGGGCTCATCTTTTAAAATCGTTGGAAGTAAAAACTCCCGCATCGGATGAAGAATATCAAAAGACCGCGCCGGAACTCCGTCCTTCGTTCATCCGAACCATGAACAGCAAGAATGTTCTTATCGAGGGTATCCATATTATTGGTTCGGCAATGTGGCCGATCCATCTGCTGTACACAGAAAACGCTGTCGTTCGAAATGTTATTATCGAGACTTATCCAGGAGTGCATACGGGCGGCATCTATATCGATTCCGGCAAGGACATACGCATATCTGATTGTTATATTGAAACCGGTGACGATGGCATCGTTCTCAAATCAGGAAAAGATGCTGATGGCTTGCGGGTTAATCGGCCGACCGAAAATGTATCTATCACCAATTGCACAATACATCGTGCGCACGGTGCAGTCGTACTTGGAAGTGAGATCGCAGGCGGGATCCGTAACGTGGTGGTAAGCAATATCACGTGCGAAGGTACCCAGATAGGTATACGAATCAAGAGCCGGCGTGGCCGCGGCGGCGTGATCGAAGATGTCCGCTTCGACAACTGGACAATGAAAAATGTCGGCCAAGCGATCAGCGTGACAAACTATTACATGATGGAAGGTGAAGTGAAAACTGACGAAGAACCCGTTACGGTGCGGACTCCGGTTTTTCGCAACATCGCTATCAGCAATATGACTATCAACGGCGCGCGAGTGGCGATCAATATCGAAGGGCTGCCGGAGATGCCGATTTCAGGGCTGCGCATCAGCGACGTGATTGCATCTTCGAAAATTGGGTTGAAAGCGTCCAACACCATAGCATTGGAACTGCATAACGTTCAGGTCAACGCGGATAGCGGTGTAGCATTTTTCGTATGGAATTCAACGGAATTAGAACTGGATGGTGTGGCAACACGCAAACCGTCTCTCGAAGCTCCTCTGATACGGCTTGACAATTGTCCAGGGACAATAATTCGGAACTGCCATGCGCTTGCAGGTACCGGCACTTTTCTTTCTGTAGCCCCCGGCGAATTGAAGAATGTTATACTTGAAGGAAACGTGATCAATACAGCGCATCAGGCTTCAGAGGAAAGCGCTGCGTTTTATTTGCGATCGAGAGAGCGGCCGACAGAGGGCGATTGAAACGGGCATCCTGACCATACCCTTAGGTCCTTTATTGTTTTCTGTATACATACTGCGAAATAATAAAATGATAATGTGATAGATGTTTGTAAAATCAGTACCTTACAGTGAAGGAGAACTGAGGAGAGATCATGGAAATATCGAAACGAATTGCTTTGGTTGCGCACGATAACTGTAAAAAAGATTTGGTTGAATGGGTAGAATGGAACTGGAAATTACTCTTAAACCACAAGTTGATCTGCACAGGAACGACCGGCCGCCTTGTCGAAGAAACAATATCCAAAAAATTGGAAAAAGGTGATACACTCAAGCATCATATTTTGAAACTCAAATCCGGTCCGTTCGGAGGTGATCAGCAGCTTGGTGCAATGATAGCAGAAGAAAAAATCGATCTATTGATTTTCTTTTGGGATCCTATGCAGCCGCATCCCCACGATGTTGATGTGAAAGCATTGCTCCGGATTTCTGTCCTTTATAATGTTCCTACATCGTGCAATAGGGCAACGGCAGATTATATTATTTCGTCCCCCTTAATGAAGGAACAATATATTCAAAAGGTAACAGATTACACTCAATACGCCGATAGGACCATTCCATTATCATAGAAGAAACCGCCGGAAAAGGAATCTGAGTTTCACCAAATAGCCGGAGGGCAAGCCTGTGATGTTGTTGAATTGAGGGAGAGTTTTTCGTAATTTTAATTGGAATTTTGGCCCCGTAGCTCAGTGGATAGAGCAACAGCCTTCTAAGCTGTGGGTCGCGCGTTCGAGTCGCGCCGGGGTCACCAAGAGAGCGTGTTCTCAGCCAGAGGCTGATCCGCCTTCGGCGGAGAGTCGCGCCGGGGTCACTGAAATTCTGCTATTCACTTTCAATCCTGTACTGAACCGTTACGCGCCATGAATTTTGCAGTGAGCTCATTCAAATTTAGTATCGCGCTTTGCGCGATTCAGTTATCTGGACAAGCCGAGCTTGTTGAGCGCTTTATGCGAAACCCCGTCGCTTTTAGCGGGAAGCGCCTGGTTAGGCAGCGTTTTATCGATTTATTTTTGACGCACGAAGTTGCCAGCCATCTTCACTATTTATACTTCTCCATTACAGGAGACCAAGCATCAACTGCTTTTACGAATTTTTCTTGCGTAAATACAGCATGGGGAATACCTGAAGGAAGAGCGATGACTTCGCCTTCTTTGACACCAACCGTTTTTTCATCCGTCTCAAAAAATAATTCCCCCTCAAGAACCAATGTAATTTGTTCACTTTCATGCTCATGTTTCTCAAACCTACAGTTTGGCTGCACCTCGAAATAGGTTAACATAGTTTTTTCCAAGGCAATCCCCCACATTTTAGACCCAGGAACATCGGGTTGAAGACTGAGCATATCTCTCGGATAGTATTGTGCCTCCATGCCTATCTTCTTAAGCATACAGACGGCGGTGGAAGGACAAAGACTGTGAAATTCCGCCGTAGATTGGATCGGTTTAGGAATACTATTCCGTTCCACCTTACTAAAGCCTAACTTAGAAAAATATTCTTCTGCTGTGGTCGTTAGCAAGTATAATTCATTAATTTTTTGGAGATGAGCATAAGCCAATATTCTCTCATAGAGCATCTTTCCGATACCTTTTCCACGATGCGGAGATGCAACCGCCAAAGATCGAAGCAAACCTGACTCGCCAAGCAATTCAAGGCCGACTACTCCAACAAGAGTATCATTGCTCTTTGCTAGCAAGAAATTGTTTAAGTGCTTGGAAATATCTTCATGAGGCAAACTTGCACCTAATAAGAGATTCTTGATAGACCCTTCATCCTTTGTCTCTGCAAATATAACTGTTATATCTTTCATGCTGTTTTTCTCCTATCTCAGGTAATTTCGCACAACTATTTCAAAACGCAACCTAACGGACCGGCGCTAAGTTGCGGCGCTGATAAGTTTCAACATGCACAAAACAGGCGGAGCCCCATAACTNNCTGTAACACGCGTAGCGTGTTTCCTCTTCTATAGTTCATTATACCAACTTTCAAATTAAAACAAAACCTACGCTCGCAATGTTTAACGTACCCAGCTGGCAACCGTCAGCTTGTCCGAAGGACTCCTTTGGAGAGCGCCTGGTTAGGCGGTGTAATTTATTCTATAATTTTTATAGTATCGATTTTCACTGTATCCATTTTACCGTTTTGCAACCTGCTTTCTATTTTGACTGCAAGATTTGTATTCACATTTGGAGACTCTGCTTTTTCTGCAATAAGAATAAGATGTCCATCGATGAGTTTATATGTAGCGTATGAATAGAAATATATTCCACCGTTCCAACTAGATGTAATGGTCTCATTTTCATAATTGACATCTGGATTGACGAGACTACTTAATTCCCTGTTTATTTTGAATTTACATGCGAGCGTGTCATACAACCATATATTATATTCCATATTGCCATGGGTACCATGACAACATGCTAGAACAATATCTTCATATTCGTCAAAATTGTAATCTTGAAAATCAATAAAAGGTTGATCATGTAGCTCACTAATAATTGTTTGTATTTTCGAGGAATCGCTTTCCTTGGAAATGTTAATACTGTCAACTACAGTAAACATAGAATCTGCATATAAATCGAACCGAAAGCGTGGGAGAGATGGATGTATTTTGTAAAAAAGATATTTATGATGAGAATTTTCTGCATTTATATAAGAAATCTTGTCTTCAACAAGAGCAGAATCTTGCACGGTTTTTTGAGCCACAGTCTGCACCTTCTGCTTGGTGCAACCAATCATTAGAAAAATAAGAACACACAATATATAAAGTGATTTTTTTATAATTACACCGCCTAACGGACCGGCTCCCGATAAATCGGGAGCCGGTGCTGATAATTTTCAATTTACTGAAAACGAAACGAGTTCATGCTGATTATTTTCAATTTTGTACTAAACCTATGCGCGCCATGAATTTTGCACCATGCCTGCCCGCCGTCTTTGTGGCGGGCTCATTCCGTCAGCTAGCTTGTTGAGCGTTGTCTGCGAAATCCCGCTGCCTTTTAGCGGGAAGCGCCTGGTTAGCCCGCACATCAACTATCATGGCCAATCTGCAGGTTGCTGATTAGAAAATGTATAATTGATTTTCTTTTCTGTTTTTAAATAATCAACAATTATGAACAAAATACTATTTGAATGGTAAAATGTAGTATCCTTATAAATTTGGTCATTTAAATCAGTAACACGTAATGTATGAATACCATCGATTATGCTCGTTTGCATGGAACTAACGCCACCACCAGAAAACCAATCATGTGTTTGTCCATCAAATGAAATTGTGACTGAATCTGATTCAAAATCATTTTGCAAAATCACTCGAATCCAATAAGATCCATTAAGTTCAACCGAATTATCTTTCTTGCATCCACTATTTATGAATAAAATTAATAAGATAAGAAATACAATATGTTTCATTTTCCCTCCTATGTGCGGGCTAACGGATCGGCGCTAAGCTGCGGCGCTGATAATTTCCGTAATGCAACCAACGAAACAAGTTCATTATATCAACTTTCAATTAAAAACTAAACCTATGCTCGCCATGAATTTTGCAGTGAGCTCATTCCGTCAGCTAGCTTGTTGAGCGTTGTCTGCGAAATCCCGCTGTATTTTAGCGGGGAGCGCCTGGTTAGGCGGCACAGGATAAATCAATATTCCAACACATCTCCACAATGTTGACAATATACATCGCCCAATTTGATATCCGAACCACATCTGCCACAAAAATATTCTTCTGTTGTTTTCTGTGATTTATTTTTGATTGGGTTGTCTTGAACTTCAACATCGTATTGATTAGAACCAGCAAATCCTTTCTTAAACCATAATTGAAATCCAAGATAAAAATTGTAGAAAGGGATACATAACATAAAATAGTGAGATCCTGGCCTGTTCAAATCATGAAGCCTTCTTACAGTGATACATACTCCATCAGCAACAACAAAGATAAAAATTACTACGATGACTATTTTTGAAAAAAAGACAAGTGCATCTGATTTTGATTCTGATGAAACGGCGGAATGAAAGAGATACATAGCAAAAAGACAAAGAAGCATCCCTCCAATATGATGGCTAATATGTTCCGATCTCCTTACTCGTCCATGCATTGTTAGCATTTTCATAGATATCTTTTGTCGATTTATTTCTTTGGATATTTAAATATCCATGTAACAAGCGTATCCTTCGGATGTTCTTTGTGAACCAACCCAGCTAAATCGAATGATCCGCCTCCTTCAATTTGTGCTATCCAACCAGAAGGTAATCGAACTTGATAATAACCTTGGTACCATTTTCCCATAGGTTCTCCAATCGCCAATGCTTTGGTTCCTTTATCGCCCATATGTACTCCTTCTGGAGTTGCATAAACGGAATCCATTACTAAAATCCATTGAATACTTTCTTTCGAATCAGCCCCAAGTTTAAAATGATTGCCATTGAACTTATAATCATATGCTCTAAGTGAATCACCTCTTTCACGATGAATATACTCATTCAACGGTTGAGCAGATTGAGGTATTGCGTCATCTATATTAATTATGTCAGATTGTGAATGCTTGTGTGAGCGGCAACCTATGAGAAAAAGAATTGTTATGATAATTAATAAAGATAGTTTCATAATTATTTCCAGTGCTGGCTAACGGACCGGCGCTAAGTCCCGATTTGATTTTCGATCAAATCGAGGATCCCGTACAGCGGGACTGCAGCGCTGAAAACTTTCATTATACACAAAACGAAACGAGTTCATGCTGAATACCAAATTAATAAGTATCAAAGTTATAGGTACTAAAAACTGAACAATAAAAACGAAAGACCACCACCAGCAATGCTTAACGTACCGCGCTCATTCCGTCAGCTAGCTTGTTGAGCGTTGTCTGCGAAATCCCGCTGTATTTTAGCGGGAAGCGCCTGGTTAGGGCGCAATATTTTTTAAGATTTGATAAAAGTTCGTGACCTTCTTGCTTTGATAGGAAGGTCACGAATTCCTCAGATATATCGAATCGGTTCTATTTCATCAAAACCATTTTCTTTATTTGAACAAAATTACCTGCTTGAATTCTATAAAAATACACTCCGCTGGAATACTTACTGGCATCGAAAGTGATTTCATGATGTCCTATTTGTTGTTCTTCATTAACCAAAGTTTGAATTTCTCTTCCTAGCAGATCGATGACAACGATGCTTACATTCGATATTTCTGGAATAGAATAAGAAATATTTGTTGAAGGATTGAATGGATTGGGATAATTTTGCTGCACTTCAAATATAAACGGACCTATTTTAGCGTCGCCAGCAAGTTTGCCTAACTTCGTGTATTTAGCATACCAACCTGATGGCATTGCTATGATAGGTTTATAAGAAGGCAATGCGGTTTGGCGCAATGCTAAACTTCCACTTAATAAATAAAAATTACTCGGATTCTCATCAAATCTGACATATGTTCCGTCTGGAATATTTCCAGTCTTGAAAATAGATGAATACGCTTTTGTAATTTGCAAATACCAATCAGCTTGGGGCGCATTATAATAATCTTTCCAACCTGTGCATTCTTCAATTGCAGTTTCTTCATTCCAATTATTCCAATCTGCAATCATTGAAATACGGGGACTATCTTTAATAACCTCCTTCCAAGAGTTAATATAATAATTTCCATTGTTACGAAGAACGTCGAAATTCCAGCTGCGATTATACCATATATATGACCCAGGCATTATAGTCATGCATTCAGAACTATATGGTAAAGGCGGTCCAGTTATCAAAGGTAAGTTTGTCGGTACACCAGGAATCGGATTTGTTGTCGTGTTGTTAGTTCCTCCATATAATGACCCCCAACCCCAACCATGATAGAGATTATCTTTGCCGTTGTGAAAAGTTTGCCAATCATCATTATTTGGTTGATACGCCCATGTTGACGTCCATGTAACAAAATTTTTAAGTGTAAACCTCTTATCATGCCATAAAGGATAATGCTTCTCGGTATTGTCAATAAGTGGTAATTGAGTTCCATCTTGAATGTAAATTAATATTAATGGTTTACCAGAATAAGTAAAATAAATATTTGAATATTTAGAAGAATAAGCAGTGTCAACTCTATCAAAAGCTGGTTTTTGTTGTTCAAGTAGTTTTATTTGCATATCTGTCGGGGAACCCCAACGAGTACGTGGACACCAAAATTCATAACCTAAACCTAAAGCAATTTTAATATTTCCTAAACTATTTTTTTTATAAAGACTATCCATTACAAAAAACCAAGCATTAGCTCCATTTCGTACATCAGTTGTGCCAGCGTTAATGTCGGTATAAAATCCATTTGTAAAATCAACAACAATTAAATCAATACCAACGGCTTTCATTGCATTTAATTGTCGTAAGATTACATTATGGTCAGTTGAATTATAAATACCTGTCACAGTCGTACCATAACCAGTAATAGGTGTTTTCCAAGAATCGCGCTTTGTATGATTCCAAAAGTTGGCTGTATTTACAGTATCCGAGGTATTGTACCAAGTTGAAATCCACACGGCTGTAGTTTTTGGAGTTTGAGGAATTGAAGTCGCAACCCACCAATTACCACTTGTCTGAAATGTCGCTCGATCACAAAGTCCATCACCATTAAAATCACCAACAAATAGGTTTGAATTTGGTGACCCAGAACCCTGACCGGAAGCCCACTGAGTTTCAAGACCGAAAGAATTTCCCGTGGAAAGTGCTACTCGCCAAATTCCACTTCCCACGTAATTAAGTTTATCTGCTTTCCCATCTCCGTTAAAATCCCCTATCCAATGTCCTTGACTGCCAGCACCTTGTCCAGATGACCAATTGACTGGTATTTCGAATCCATCTGAATTGTGTTTTGAAATTGAGACTTGCCAATTTCCATTTCCCGTATATAGTGCGATATCAGATTTTCCATCACCGTCAAAATCACCAATCCAATTTCCTTGTGAAACCCAATATTGATAATTGTTTTGATTCCAGCAAGATTCTAATCCAAAAGAGCTACCAGTTGATAATGCAATATACCATTGACCGTTATATAAATAAGTTGCTCGATCGCATATTCCATCGCCGTTAAAATCACCTACAAAGAGGTTGGAAATTGGCACACCCACACCTTGGCCAGTCGCCCATATTTTTGGATAGCCAAAATGCCAAGATCCATCTACAGTCGATTGAGAATCAAGTGCTACTTTCCAAGTACCTGTTGCAGAATAAAAACCGGCAAGGTCACATCTTCCATTACCATCAAAGTCGCCTACAAACCAATAGTTTGCATCTGCTAAAATTGAAACACCCCATTGAGTTTCATTATTAAATCCTTTGCCATTTGAAAGAGCAACCCACCAATTACCATTGCCTTGATAATTTAATTTATCCGCTAACCCGTCGCCATTAAAATCTCCTATCCATTGTCCCTGATTACCAATGCCTTGACCTGCCGCCCATTGTGTTTCAGGAGTTGTGAATTGGGCGATTAGCGGTTGTGAAATACAGAAATATAATATTACGAATACTATCCAAAATAACGAAATTAAACTTTTGTGTTTGATTGCAACTGGCCTTTTGTTCATATATCCTCCTGTTTATTATTGGTTATTGAGTTTTTTATTGCGGCCTAACGGACCGGCGCTAAGCTGCGGCGCTGATAATTTTCTTAATGCACCCAACGAAACAAGTTCACACTGAAAAGTTTATTATTAAACACAAAACCTATATTCGCCATGAATTTCGCACCACGCTCATTCCGTCAGCTTGAATACTATGACAAAGTC
>PLMS01000034.1 GCA_003142575.1 Ignavibacteriota bacterium | reverse complement strand
TAGACGCTGTTGAAGAGTCTGCTTTGCCATCAGATATGGATCATCTCCAGCCTTGAAGAATCGTCCTGTAGTAGTAGATTTACGTATGGAATCTTCTACATTTTTTCTATCTTCAACTATCTCTTCTTTTGATGTAGCCTTTAAAGTGGCTACGATATTTCTGAGTTCAGCTATTATTTGCTTGTCTGATTGTTCTTCACGTCTTAGTTCAGAAACANNATTGTCTTAAATTTTTTCGCTGTTCAAAAAAGTTTCTCTGTTGTTCATTAATAGAACGCATCATCTCTGGAGCAGATGTGGTGTATCCTCTCGCCTTAGAAGAAAATGAACTGAACAATCCAGAAGCTTCTTGCTGCGGATTCTGTCCAGTTATCTTGGAATTAAGATCATCAAATATACGACCAGCAGTTGTAGCATCTTGCCTCAATCTGTTAGTATCTATACTTATACCTATCCTTTTATCCTCCATTCAACTTATTTATTTCGTCCATTGCAAGTTTGGACATTGAATCTATATCCATTTCATCTATATTCAAGAATTCACCTATGTTTGGAACATAAACTAATTTCTTTCTATACAACAAGTCTTTGAATAAACGTTCTTCCTCATATTCGAACAGTTGATCTATAAAAGAACATTCCCTGTGGAGTTTACTCATGAAGGGGATTTTGTGTCTTTCTCTCCACCACTTATCCACAGGGAATCTTACCGACCAATTGACAACTTCTTCCTTAAGATTCTTTATCTCCATTCACCTCTACTTTAGCATTAAGAGGTTGTGGTCTCAATATTTTCATAATCTCTGACCACCAAGGTTCAAACACTTCTCTATATACTTTACGTATTTCAGTATAATCCAAAAGTCCAAGTTCACTGAAAGGTACTTTCAAAACTTTTATTAGCTCTGGACATAAAATTGAAAGATTTGCTTCTATGTCAATCATGTCTAAAGCATCTTCAGACTCTGTCAGCATAGATCTAAACAACCCCCCATAGTTATTCATAGACAGATTCTGTTTTGCTATCTGAATATCTCTATATTGACCTACAGTAGGAAAAGCAATATTGTAACTTTGACCTTTGAGTGGAAAAATAATCGAGTCTTGCATTTTTATTTTTATTTAATTTTTAAATTCCAAGTACCATGGGGGTGAAATATCTTCCAGAGACATTGCTCATTGCAACACCACCTTCTTGTAAAGACCATGATTGACTATCAAGAACACAGTCTTGAAGCTTCACAACAGTCTCACCCGTTTGATTGACAGAAGTGACCAGTTTTACCCCAGGATCTGATCCTGTAATTGTCTTCTTGTATACCACAACAGAAAATGTAAATTCATCCATCGACATTGTGTTAATGAATGTCTCTTTTGTGATCCCTCTATTCAATATCCTCTTCATAAAAGGACTATTGAAAGAGATGAAAAAGAACGCTGTTTGAAACGTGTTGTCTTGTGCTGTTGCTGGAGCCTCTTTGGCATTAAGTTGTCCAAGACCTCTTATATACTGTCTTGTGTAATTCTCTGCCCAATTCAAGGAAGTCATCATTCCTACTGCTACACCATCTATTTCTACGTATGCCTTTGGGGCTGAAAAAGTTAAGCTCATATCATCTATTTATTTAAGAAACCATGAATCCTGTAAAAAAGATCTTATTGATTTCACCATTAGGCACGAATTCATAAGACACTTTGTATGCATCTTGGTCTTTTACTACAATTATGTTTTGAAATCCACCGGAAACAGTTGCTGTGGTAGCTATCAAATTATCTTGATCTTGAGTAGCAACTCTTGATGAAAGATAATCACTAACCCAATTCTTTAACGTACCTGCTGATAGTGTATTTATATTCACCCNNATCCCTGTTTATTTGAGACACTATTCTCATTATTTGAATAGAGTATGAAGTACCATCTGGATTGATCTGATACGTGTTGTTTTGAATCGAATTGACTCCCTGTAACACGCAGAAATTATTTGTGAACTGATTGTATTCTGTTACAAGTACACCAGCATCAAGAGCATCTTCTTTTTGAGCCTTTTTCAGATTGTGAACCAAACCATCAATTACAATCGGTTTTCTTGTTATTGGAACTTGAGGTTGCAATCCACATGTTCTACCAACTACATAGGCTGAATGAATTAAAGTGTTCCACACTCTAAAACCAGTTCCAGAGGCTTTTGAGGTCTTCTTTATGTCTGAATGAACAACTATAACCTTTGGTGAATCAAAGTACATTGCAATGTCCTTAGAACCATCTGTGGTATCCCATTCGTCTTCATCTTTACCACCACCTATAATCATGAACTTATCAAACTTAGCATCGTCCCTGATATGTGTAAACATTTTTGTAGAATATGCACTATCATAGTTTGAAGTTCCAAACTGATCACTCAATATCCAAGCATAGTCTATATCTTGAACGGTCTCCAATATTGTGTCTAAGTTTGCTGTAGAATAAGACTCTGTTCCTCCAGAACTTAGTTGATAAGTTCCAGAAAGAGCCGATATATCACCGGCATTCACTACACCTGTTCCCACAACTGCAGAAGCAGAAGCTTTGACAAAATACTCATTGAATTTCGAATCGTTTGCTCCCCAATCTATCAAGTTCTGAATGTTGTTGAACTCAGGTGATTGAACTATAAGAATGGGTTTAGAATCTGCTTTTGTAATCTCATCGTAAGCTATGCCATCTGTAGCATTGCCTTTCCAAGTTCCTCTCCATACTTTGAAGACCCATTTATTTACATCTCTAATTCCTGATTCAATAGTATAGGCATAGCCTGAATCAAGATGTTCTAAAGTCTTTGAACCATTACCAGCTAATCCTTCATCTTTTGGGTGAAACGTAAAAGTTCCCCCGGCAGCTCCACCACCCGTGGCAGTGAAAGACATTGAGGCTGCAATTGTAGTTGCTGCCTTCACGTGTATGACTTCGCTCACCCCTTGAGCATTTCCCCAAGGTTTGAACAATGCTTCAGCAGCTTTCCAAAATATTCCACCTTTCAAAAACGATTGATACTTTTCAACAGAATTGAATCTGTACACAGCATCCGCTCCTGAATAAAGAGATCCATCAATACCACTACCACCGCCAAATCCAGCACCTGTTCCGTTATCAATCACAAGAACTCTACCATAATTTATGGTGGCAGGAGGATTATCTATAAGGCTTTTAATGGTGGCATACGCTCCAGGAAGTTTTTCTTCTCTGTTATTAAAAATATATTTTGTTGCCATTAAAATTTCATGTCACTTNNTAAAAATATAAAAATTTTATCAAAGATTATATATTTAGACCATCTTTTTTTAAATTTGTTTTCCAATCTTTTATGAAAAACTCTTTTCCTTTGTATTTGTGCTCTATGTATGAACGAGTATTTTTATTTACTTTCAGTTCATTACATATTTTGATAGCATTCAACTTTGATTCTTTTACTGTGTC